>JAISLN010000154.1 GCA_031290835.1 Prevotellaceae bacterium | reverse complement strand
AAATTTCAAGCTGCTGCAAGCAAAGCCTCCGCAGGGCAGAATGCGCAAACCTGCACAATTTTTTCAGCCGATTTTTGACAAAAACAACTGCCTCAGCAACCTCATTTTCAAATTTCCACGAGCCAATTTTCGGAGGAAAAATAGAAATTTTGAATTTTAAATTAGGCTTGCGCACGATACTTTGCGCTTTGCGCAACTCAAAATTCAAAATTTAGAATTCAAAATTTTTCTCGCTTTGCCTTGTCCGGGCTTCGCTCCGCTCGCCCGACTTGGCAAAGCTCGCTTAACTTACATGAAGGGATTGATATCCAACAAGTAAGCTAAGGCAAAACCTAAACCACGCGGAAGCCCAAATCGGGGTAACAAAAACTGGGATTGTAGTTGTAGGGGCGGGAAGCAACACGGCAGTACCACGCGTCGTCGCCACAACCGCCGCCGCGGACAACGCGATGAGAGATCAGGGGTATATCATCATCATAGTCGCCATACTGATAGTCCGCGCACCACTCCTTAAGGTTACCGCTCATATCGCAAATTCCTAGCTCGTTCCCCCGCTTCTTCGTCGTGCCTCCAGCATGCACCGCCTGATAAGTAATACCAGCGTTGAAACCGCTGTTAGAGCGATACCACGCCACGCTGTCTATGGTGTTGCTACCGCTGTAAACGTACCCCCTGCTCCACTTCCCGCCTCGCGCCGCGTACTCCCACTCCTCCTCCGTCGCTAACCGATAAGACTTCCCCGTACGAAAACTCAACATATCGCAAAATGCCTGAGCCTCAGCCCAATTTACGTAATACATCGGAAAATTAGCATTTCTTTCGGGGAGGGACTCACTACCACCAGCTTGAAGTTCATAGTTACTATACTGATTATCAATGTTTGTCCCCATGATCGCTTCCCACTGACCCTGCGTTACCTCATACTTACCTATCCAAAAATCACCAACCAGAACGTCGTGAGACGGCTTTTCAGCATTAGCACAGCTGTGACCATTACGGTCGTCCCGACCGCTTACGCAGCCCATCGTGAACGTGCCTCCTTCCACGTAAACCATCTCCATCCCTATCAATAACTCAGTGTAGTCGCCCCAAGGACCGGAAGATGTACAGGCATCGCCAATGCTGCCCGTCAATGACCATGCCAGCTGCTTCAGAGCGACCGCGTTTGGCTCAACGCTGCTCCCGCTGCAATGCACCTCGCCGCTCGAAACGTCCAACAGCTTCAGCGAAAAGTTGAGACCGGACGTTGTCGTTACAAGGCACAAGGTATTTATGCCTTGCTCGGTAGCCCAGGCGCAGAGGGGGTAGTCGGCCTGGCTATCGTAACCGCGACGCAGCGCCTCCAACTTGTTCTGAACATCATTCCGGCGAGTTACAACGTCGTAAGTCTTACCGCGGTTGAGCTCCTCGCCAACCAAGTGCGCAAGTACGTCCCCAATCATCCAGTCGTTCATTCCTACTACAAATACCGCCAACTTCGGATTGGATGCATGCACGGTGGCTGGAGTTGTCGCTGCCGCCGCAAAAAGCAGCAGCGTAAAGATAGATAGCATTAAGTTTTTCATGATTTGTTTGTGTTTAGTGGATAAATGAAAGCTGAAAAAATTTGAAAGCTGAAAAATTGCGCGTTAAAAGTACGAACGTTGCCATCACTTCCTCCCTGCCGTCATTCCGAGCGAAGCCATAACGCCATCACGCCATCCCTGCCGTCATTCCGAGCGAAGCTATCACGCCATCACGCCATCCCTGCCGTCATTCCGAGCGAAACTATCACTCCATCACTCCATCCCTGCCGTCATTCCGAGCGAAACTATCACGCCATAACTCCATCCCTGCCGTCATTCCGAGCGAAGCCATAACGCCATAACTCCATCCCTGCCGTCATTCCGAGCGAAGCGAGGAATCTCCCCGAATACCACCATGCCCATTGCGCCATAACGTATGGCGGTGTGCGAGGAGATTCCTCGCTCCGCTCGGAATGACGGCAGGAGCGAACAGCGGCTCCGCTCCGAATGACGGCTGCGTTTAGCATTGACGGCTCCGCTCCGAATGACGGCAGGAGCGAGCACTGGCTCCGCTCCGAATGACGGCTGCGTTTGGCATTGACGGCTCCGCTCCGAATGACGGCAGGAGCGAGCAGCGGCTCCGCTCCGAATAACGGTAAATGCATGATTGCTCGGAAAAAGTGCAAGCAAATCAAGCGCAAAAATATAGAAAAGTTTTCAACCTACAAAATATTATTTGGCTTGGGGTGCATTTGGCTACGCCTATTTTCAATTCAAATTGCCGCAAACAGAAGAAATTTTACAGAATTACAGATTTGCAAAATTACAGAATTTACAGTTAATCAGTATGTTAATTATGTAAATTTAAAGATTTGCAGAATTTACAGGTAATCAATATGTTAATTATGTAAATTTAAAGATTTACAGAATTAGGCGTTGGCAATTTTTATTAGGGCTTCTACCCAGGCGCTGCTGCTGTTGAGGCATGGGGCAACGTGGAGGGTGGCGCCGCCGTGCGAGAGGAAAAATTCGCGGCTTTCGTGCGCCAGCTCGTAAACGGTTTCGAGGCAGTCCGCCGCCATGCCGGGCGAAACCAAGAGCACGCGCTTGCTCCCCTCGCGCGCCAACGCCGCCAGCACATCGTTGGTGAAGGGCGCGAGCCACGTGTGGGGCGACATGCACGACTGGTAGGCGGTGCTGTAGCGGCGCTCGTTGAGCTGCAGGCGCTCCGCTACCAGCCGCGAGGTTGCCTCGCAGGCGGTGGAGTAGCAGCGCGGCGTGCCTTTGACGCGAGCTATGTGGGTCATCGGTAGCGAATGGTAGGAAAAAATAACGTGGTCGTAGCCGGCAAGGTCGTAGCCTTGCAGCGTGTCGGCTACCGCGCGAATGTAGAGCGGATGGCTGTAAAAACTCTCCACGACAAGCAGCTCCGGCAGCACGCTCCAGCGGCTGATTTTTTGGTAAAATTTTGCCACAATCGAGCCGCTTGTGGCTTCGGCGTACTGCGGAAACATGGGTATCAGCGTTACCCTGTCAAAGCCTTCCTCCCGAACTTTGCGGAGCACGCCGGACAGCGAGGGTTGGCTGTGCTGCATGGCAACAAATGCCTTGCAGCCGTGCGGCAGGCGGTCGTTGAGGTTTTGCTCCAGCGCGCGCGCGTGGTGCAGCAGCGTAAGGCGGCTTCCGGCAAAAAAATTCCGGTAGCGCTTCACCGACTTGCCCAGCCGAAAGGGAACAATGATGCAGTTCACCAAAAGCGTTCGCGCCAAAAACGGTAAGCTAACCACCCGCCTGTCGTTCAGGTAGCGCAGCAAGAACTTCGCCACCTCGTAGCGCGAGGCGCACTTGGGAGAGCCGATATTGACAAGGAGTATGGCAGATGACATTTTCAATGCTCAGCAATTTGGCAAATCGGGACTGTTGGCCGGTTTTTTCCTGTCAAGAAAAAACATTTTGCGCAGAAATCCCCTGAAAAACTTATGCTGCCCCAGCAGCGACCCTACCACTATCAGCAAAACCTGATACGCCGGCAGGATAACCAGCACTTCGGCAATGATGCGGAGGTAGAGCGGCGTGTCGGGGGTTACGCCAAGGAGCGGCAAAAGCAGCTTCTTCACCCCTAAGGTGCAAAATCCGGTTAGCCCAAAGGCAACAAAAACAACCACCAGCTGACGGTTGGATTGTATGCTCCATCGCTTTTTGAAGCGCTCAAAGTAGCTCATAGTAAGAAAAAGTTAGATTACAGAATAAGCTTCGCGGTTACCGGTAGCGGATGCGCTGCCCCAACCTCAGCGTTCCCTTGCGCGAGATGTGGTTGGCTGCGCAAAGGTAGTCTATGGACGTCCCCGTTCGGCGCGAAATAGACCAGAGCGAATCGCCCGAGCGCACCGTCCAGTAGCGAATTTTCTCTACCTCCCTGACGTAGTCGAAGTGGGAGGCGGTGAGCAAAAAGGCGTCCTTGTAGGGTTTTCCCGTTGCAAAATCGACGAGCAGCATGGGGTCTATGGCTTGCCCCAGGTAGCGCATTTCGTAGTGCAGGTGCGGCCCGGTGCTGCGTCCGGTGCTTCCGCCCCACCCTACCAGCTCGCCCGACCGAACTTCGTCGTTGACCTGTACCAGCATTTTGCTCAGGTGGGCGTATGTCGTTTCCAGCCCGTTGTAGTGGCGCACCACCACGTAGTTTCCGTAGGCTTTTCCCCGCCGGGCAATTCGCACGCGCCCGTCGAAGGCGCAGCGCACCGAGTCGCCAACCGAGAGGCGCAGGTCAATGCCGTAGTGGAACTTCCAGCGGCGAAATCCAAATCGCGAGGTGATGACGTTGAGAATGGGGTGGGTGTAGCCTGTAAGGTTTATGGCAACTGCGCCGGACATGTTGGCGGGCGAAGCGTTGTAGGGGTTTACGTCGGTGTGGCTCCACGAGTCGCCGTAGATGGCGTAGGCAGGATATGGCGCTCCGGAATCGTGCGTAACGTACAGCGTAGAATCTGTTCCGTCGAGCTCATCATCTTCCAGCCGGAGGTTGTATGGCTGTAAATCTACCGAATCCTGTACAAGTGGCGAAAAAGAGGTGCAAATAAGCAGCGACAAAATTGTCGACAGATATTTGCGAAGCGTGTGCTTAATCATGTACTTTTTTTTGGTTAACAATCATTTTTCTATGCTCCATGTAAGATTGAAGCATGATGCAGGCGCTCACTCTGTCCACGAGCTCCTTGTTGCGCCGCGCCATTTTTTTTACGCCGGCTTCGAGAATGGCCTGCATTGCCAGCTTGGAGGTAAAGCGCTCGTCGAACGTATCAACTTCCACGTCGGGCAGCAGCTTTTTGAGGCGCGCCGCAAAGTTTCGCGCTCCCGCTGCCGCCGCTGCGGGCTGCCCGTTGAGGTTGACGGGCATTCCTACCACCACCGCCTCCACCTTGTGGTCGGCGGCGTAGCGCTGCAGGAAGGTGAGCGCTTCGGCGGGCGGAAGCGTGCTGAGCGCGTTTGCCGCAATTTGCAGCTCGTCGGTGGCAGCTATGCCAACGCGCTTTTTGCCGTAGTCTATGGCTAATAACTTTCCCAAGCTGTTCGCAAATTGACCGCGAAGGTAATCTTTTTTTTCAAGTTCAGCAAAATATTCCCGTATTTTTTCTACCTTCGCCGCGTTATCTCACCAAAATAAAGACATTTATGAAACATGGCATTGCTACCTGCACGGTAGTTCCCATGCGCTCTTGCGCCGACGAGCGCAGCGAAATGACGTCGCAGCTGCTGTGGGGCGAAACTTTTTGCGTGGAGGAGCAATCCGGCGGCTGGCTCTACGTTCGCACCGACCTCGACCGCTACGCGGGCTGGGTGAACGCCCTCATGGTGCACCCGACCGACGACGACGAGCGGGCGCTGTACCAAAGCCAACAAAGCCAAATCTGCAACCTTGCGGTAAACCCGGCGGTGTGCGAGCCAACGAAGCAAAACATTTACCTCCCCATGGGCAGCGTGCTCAGATGCTACTGCGAAGAGAATCAAACATTTGCAATGACAGGCTATACCTACCACATACGACGAGCCATACAAAAGCTGCCCGAAATAAAGCGGCACGCCGCGCTAAAAATAGCCCTCCGGCTGATGCACACGCCCTACCTCTGGGGCGGACGCACAACGCTGGGCATAGACTGCTCGGGGCTGACGCAGCTGGCGCACAGGATAGCTGGGGTAATCATTCCGCGCAACGCCGCGCAGCAGGCGGAGAAGGGCGCGTCTGTGAGCCTTGCGGACGGTGCGCAGCCGGCCGACCTTGCGTTCTTTGGCGACGAAGCGGGAAAAATTACCCACGTGGGGATGCTGCTGGGCGGCGGAAAAATTATCCACGCCTCCGGCTGCGTCCGCATCGACAGCATTGACGAAGCCGGCATCTTCAACAGCGACCTCAACCGATACACGCACAAGCTACAGGTGGTGAAAGCTTTGCTGTGATTTGGGGGGATATTGTCATTTCTTTGCTGCCGGCACGATGTTTACCGGCATCCCGAAAAAGACTACCCGATTGAAATTGAACGACACAGCAATGAGGAGGTCGGCACGGGGCTTTACCACAAGTTTAAAAAGCAGATAGGGTTTTAAAACCTTATCTGCTGAAATAACAATTTAAAAGTTATAGACGCATGAAAACAACAGCGCTAATTGAGATGAGCAAGGATGGAAACTTCTCCATCTTTACCCCAAACATTGACAGCACTATAATTGGGCTTGGCAAAACCGTATCAGAGGCAAAAGCCGACTTTGAAAACTCCGTAAAGGAGGTAATCGAAGCCTACCAGGAGCATGGCGACCCCTTGCCCAAAGAGCTGGTGAACTTCTCCTTTGAGTACAAGTATGATTTGGCATCTTTCTTCAACTTTTACAGCTGGATAAATGCCACGCAGCTGGCAAAATTCGCAGGAATCAACGCTTCACTGATGCGAAAGTATAAGGCAGGATGCACCTACATCTCAGAGAAGCAAACTGCGAAAATCGAAAGCGCCCTGCACAAGTTGGGCGCAGAGCTAACAGCCGTGAAGCTCTGACCGGTTTCATTAATTAACAATTTAGGCACCCACCCCTGCTATGGCTGTATTGCGGGGGTTTTTTATTGTCCTTAAAATGTAACGAGCACGGTAAAATATTGCTCCTTACCGATGAGCTCAAAGGTGCAGCCAAAGGATTTTCTGGAGCTCTGGAGAGTGCCGACTCTGCTTCCTAATCAAACATGAATTGTATCTCTCACTCAAAATATATTCCCCCCGAGCTGCACCAAAAAGACAAAGACAAAAAATTCTTCGCTTGCGGATTCCAAAAACTTCCGCTACATTTACGCCCGTTTTTTTACCCCAAAATCGTTTTAACCCTTAAGCAACGCATACCGCCATGCTCGGAACAGGAACTATTGTCAACGCCGCCGCCATTGTGGCGGGCAGCCTTATCGGAATCTTCATCAAGTCGCGGCTCAACCGGCGCTACGTAACCATTTTCTTTCAGGCGGCCGGATTGTTTACCATATTCATCGGCATATCAATGGCAATCGAAGCCAAGCATATTATGGTGGTTGGGGTGAGCCTTGTGTCGGGTGCGCTGCTGGGCGAGTGGCTGCGCCTCGACGAGCGGTTGCAGCGCCTGGGCAACAGGCTCAAGGCGAAGCTGAAAATGCGCGACGAAAGATTTACCGAGGGCCTGCTCACGGCGTTTATGCTGTACTGCGTTGGCGCTATGGCGGTCATTGGCCCCATAGAGGAGGGGCTGACGGGCAAAACCTCCGACCTGCTGCTCGCCAAGGCCATGATGGACGGATTTTCTTCCATCATGTTTGCCTCCGTGTTTGGGTGGGGAATTTTGTTTTCGGCGCTCCCGCTGCTCGCTTTTCAGGGGTCGCTAACGCTGCTCGCCGTGGGGTTTGGCAGCTTCTTGCCGCAGGAGTACGTTGCGGAGGTTTCGGCGGTGGGCGGGGTGATGCTCGTAGGGCTTGGGCTGCAAATTATGGAGGTAAAAACCGTAAAGGTGGCCAACATGCTCCCCGCGCTGGTCATCGCCTACGCCATGATGTGCCTCATTTAGCGCCATGCTTCAACCGCAGACTTCACCAACCTTGGAGGACCGCCTCGGCAATCCGGCTACCCAATCCTTCATCCGCGAGCACGCAAGCGACGACGTGCACGCGCTGCTGCTGCGCAAAAACATTCCGCCGGGCGTTGACCTGCGCTTTGCCGCGCAGCAAATAGAAGGTCGGCAACGGGCGCGCGCTAAGCTGCCCACGCTTGCCGCCAACCCCCGCTTCCTATTCCCCGCCAAGCTCGCCATGGAGCAATGCTCCTCCGAAAGCACAGCCCGCTACAAGTCGCCGCTGTTTGCCGGCAAAGCCGTTGCCGACGTTACGGGCGGCTTGGGCGTCGACGCGCTCTACGCCGCCGGATGCGCCAAGAGCGTTTGCTACGTGGAGGAAAGCGAAGCGCTGTGCGAGCTTGCGCGGCACAACTTTTCGGCGCTGGGAGTAGCCAACGTTGAGGTGCGCTGCGGCGACGGCATCCAATTCCTGCAGCGCACGCCGCAGCGCTTCGACGCCATCTACCTCGACCCCTCCCGCCGCGACGGCAACAGCCACAGCCACGCGCTGTTTGCCGACTGCAAGCCCGACGTGCTGCCGCTCCAAGATTTTTTGCTGTCAAAGGCCGAATTGATTGTGCTGAAGGCCTCGCCCATGCTCGACGTTGCGCAAGCCTTGCGCGAGCTGCGAGGCGTGTGCGAGGCGCACGTGGTGGCGGTGAAAAACGACTGCAAGGAGCTGCTGTTCGTTTGCAGGCAAGCGCAGGCGCAGGAGGAGCCTTTAATTCGCTGCGTGAACATTCACCCCGACCACACCCGCACATTCGACTTCACCCTGCCCGAGGAGCGCTCCGCAGCTGCCCCGTACGCCGAAAAGCCCAAGCGCTACCTCTACGAGCCAAACGTAGCGCTGCTCAAGGCGGGTGCGCTCAAGCTGCCGTGCCGACGGTTTGGGGTGGAAAAGCTGCACCCCGACACGCACCTCTACACGTCGGATGAGCTGCTCCCCGAATTTCCCGGGCGGGCGTTTGAGGTGGAAAATGTTTTTGCCCCAAGCGAGCGGCTGCTCAAATCGCAGCTGCCGGGGAGCAAGGCAAACGTTGCGGTGCGCAACTTTCCCCTCACGGTAGCCGAAATCCGCAGGAGGTACCGCGTAAAGGAAGGTGGCAGCGCGTACCTTTTTGCCGCTACCCTGCTCAACGGCGAGCGGCGGATAATTAAGGCGGCGAAGGTTTAGGGGAATTGTCTGAGCTTGGGGTAAAAAAGTAAAGGCGAATTTATTCCCATTCCATTGCTTACGCCAAATGTTGTAGCCTCTCATTCAACAAGCATTTATCTTTCAATTCACACTCCCAAAGCCGAATCACTGTCCATCCTTTATTTTCGAGCACTTGCGCTACTTTTTTATCGCGATTAATATTTTGTTCACGTTTTTTTGTCCAATAATCAGCATTATCTCTCGGACGAGTATTTCGGCAATTATGCCCATGCCAAAAACAACCATCAACAAAAACAACCATTTTTCGCTTTGGGAAAGTAAAATCCGGTTTACCGAAAAGTTTAAAATTTCTACGCCAGCCCTTGATATTGGCTTCTTTAAAAAACGAGATGAGTTTTAATTCGGTTTTGCTATTGTTGTTAAATAATTTGTTTGCGTTACATTTCGTTCAATTTTCTTAAAATCTAACCTGCAATTAAGAGGGTCGAAAAATAATTGATGATATGGTTTTTCTATAAAATTCATTACAACGAATAAACAATACTGTTGTTTCAGTTCACCAGCAACAAAAAATTCTTTTTCGGTCATCATTACACTTCCTGTATTTAAGTTTACCCCTTTTACTTCTACACAGTAAAAATTAGTTTGATGTGATAATTTGAAATCGAATCCACAAGCTAGGTTAGTTGTATCTTTCAGTTCGTATTCTTTAAATTGATTGATGGTTGTATAATGGATTTTAAAATATTCTTCCGCCGATTTTCCTGTTATCAATCGTTTTGCAATACTTTCTGTCTTATCTATTTTTTCTATTTTTTCTATAATCTGTTCAACATCATAATTTGGGATCAAAAAAGTCTTTACCAAATCGTGAAAATCGTCAAATTTTAATGAAGAATAGCAATCGTAAAGAGTTCTACAATATTCTTTCATGGGTCTTTGCCATCCTCTTCGCGGATTAGGAAAATATGGATCAAATTCATCCCTGTAATTTCGTAATGATAGCGGTTTTGCACCAATGGCTAAACCTAATGTATTATATGCTTCCATAAAACCTGAAAAGCCTAATGCGTCTAATCCTTTTCTATCAAACTTAGATAAAAACAGACCTATTAATATTTGCTTATCTCTACTACTGAAGGTCATTGTGCATAATTTCTGAAAAAAAATCGTTTTTATTAACGTATTCATTTCTTAGTCCTTTTATGCCTCCGCCTAAAATGATATTTTTTATTTCGCTGCTTTTTATTCTCGGTTTAGCCAATTCCGGGCTTTGCATAAAAGAATGCGTCACTATTCCGCTCACTGCAAATGCTTTATCATTTAAAGTATTGTATGAGTAATCGTCAATTATTTGCTTTGGGTAAAATTGTCCGGTTTTGGAAAAATCATACAGCATTTTGAACAGCCAAACGAGCGTTCTTGCCTGCCGAGTAATTTTTGAAACTTGTTGATTGCGTAGTTCTCTTACTATGAGTTCTACGAAAGCAAAATTACTCCAAACAAATATATCAAGACAATTTTCTGATAACCGGGAAGATTTGCCTTTCGTTTTCCAAACAGGTTGCATGATGATAGGTTCCTGTCTTGAATTATTATCAATCAAAATCCTATCAAGGCTGCTTATCATAGCTTCAATATGTGGCAGAATTATTTCCGGATTTGCCCAGTCGCGTAATTTGTCAAATTTGGCGTCGAAATATTGACGCAGTGGAAGATGTGACTTTTGGTAAAGAAAAGCAATGCTACATGCTAAGTAGATTATTGTTGGCGGTCGGGTTACTATTTCAGCTCCAAATCGATTATCTGATAAATCGCATGTAGAATTGTCTGGTAGTGCAGTAAGCTTGATTTCCATTCCTTTCAATGCTACTCCATTATTATGTTTTTGAGTAACTAAATCAATCCTTGGTAATTCTCCGATAACAAATCGTTCATAAGGAGCATAAACGCTTTCAAAAGAGTAAAATAAATTATCTGAATCCGGAGCAATACCAAATAGCTTTTGAGTGGAAATTTTATTGCATTTTACTTGCTGTTTTTTATCCAAGGTGAGATAAACGTTATCAATACTTTTATATCCCATATAGGAAGCCAAAGCGACGGGGAATGAAGAGTTAAATTGATTTTTACCCCATGTGTCTTTTTGCTCAAAATCTCTATTTGAGTGTTTAATACCAAACAAGCTCGGCTTTTTTATTCTGTTCGCCATGTCTTTATCTTTTAATTACAAACGCGAAAGTACGATTTTTCTTTCAAACGATAATATGTTTTTTTGTACTTACATTCATCACTTGGTAATTATCCTTAACAGAGAAGATTAGCGCAAATGTTGTATCTCGTGGGTTACCTCCCTCAGCTCTACCGCAAAGACAGCGGCAAAGTGGCGCAGCACAAGCGCTTTTACGCTGTCCATGCTGACTTTTTGTCCCGTTTCCTTTTCCAGCGAGGTAACCCCCTTGTCGGCAAAGCCGCACGGGTTGATGTATGAAAAGTAGGCCATATCCGTGCTTACGTTCAGCGCAAAGCCGTGCATGGTAACGGCGTGCGAGCACCTGACCCCAACGGCGCATACTTTTCTCGCAGCCGGCGTTCCGGTTGCCAGCCATACCCCCGTCGCCTTCTCCATGCGCTCTCCCGCCAGCCCGTAAGCGCCAGCGGTGCGGATTACGACTTCCTCCAGCCGGTGCACGTACTCCTTCACGCCTATCCCCAGCCGGTCTAACCTCACTATGGGGTACGCCACCAGCTGCCCGGGGCCGTGATAGGTGACGTCGCCACCCCTGTTTACCCTGATAAGCTCCGCGCCGCGCTCCTGCAGCTGCGCGGCGCTCGCCAGCATGTTGTTGAGCTGCCCGTTTCGCCCCAGCGTATATACGTGCGGATGCTCCACCAGCAAAAGGTAGCCGACCTCGTGCGCCGGATCTTCCTCCGTTTTCAGGCTGTCCGTTTTCAGGCTGTCCAGCAAAGCCTCCTGCAGCTGCCACGCCTTGCGGTAATCCACAACGCCCATATCCGTCCATGCCACCCAAGCCGGACGCTCGCCCTCGCTCCTCATTCGCCGATGATTTTCACCAGCACGCGCTTTGGGCGCATACCGTCAAATTCTCCGTAAAAAATCTGCTCCCACGTGCCGAAGTCCAGCTTTCCGTTGGTAACAGCCACCACCACCTCGCGCCCCATGATGGTGCGCTTGATGTGCGCATCGGCGTTGTCTTCGGCGCCGTTGTGGCGGTACTGCTCGTATGGCTTTTCGGGCGCCAGCTTTTCGAGCCACACCTCAAAGTCGTGGTGCAGCCCCGCCTCGTCGTCGTTGATGAACACGCTTGCGGTAATGTGCATGGCGTTGCACAGCAGCAGGCCCTCCTTGACGCCGCTTTCGCGCAGGCAATCCTCCACCTGCCGCGTAATGTTGACCAGCTGTCGGCGGCGCGGCAGCTCAAAGGTTAGCGTTTTGCGATACGTTTTCATGCGTAGCTTTCTCCTTTTTTTAAATTTTTATTTTTCTTCCCCAAAAATACTTCCGTAGCGGTGGTATTCGTAGGCAATGCTTTGCTCCTTGAGGTAGTGGAGCAGCTCCAGCCTGCCCTCTGCGAGCGGCTTGCCGGCGGCGATGTGCTTGCCCAGCTTGGCCGCCTTTTGGTAGATGGCGTCGGACAGGTTGGGGGAGGTGGCGCGAAGGCGCTCGTAGCTGTCCATTTCGCCTACAAACGCTTGCTTGTCCTGCACCACCACTTTTATGCGGGATGGGGATAGCGCGGCGGCGGCTTGCTCAACCGCTTCCCGGTTTTTGTTGCCCTCCGAGATGCTGACAAACAGCGGCGTTTGGGCAATGCTTGCCGCCGTCAGCACCAGCAGAATGTCGGTGAGGCTATCGCGCTCCTGCACGCGGAAGCCTATGCTCTTGAGCGGCAGGTAGCGGAAAATGTTCTCCTCTCCGTAAATTCGGCACACGTCCTTTTCCTGCGAAAATTCGGCGTCCCAAGCCGCTTGGTAGCTTTCCTGCGCAAAGCTCAGGCGATTTTTATCCTTTTCGTCTGCGAGGAGGTTGCTCAGGGCAGCCGTGCTCGCTGCCTTTGGCAGCTCGGCTTCGGTAAAGTCCACAAAGCACGAGGTGTAGCTTGGGCCTCCGGCTTTGATACCACCGCCAAAAGCCGAGCGCTTCATTCCGCCAAAGGGCTGCCGGCGGACGATGGCGCCCGTTATGCCGCGGTTAATGTAGAGGTTGCCCGCCTCAATGCTGTTTTTCCAAAGCGTTTGCTCCGCCTCGTTCAGGCTTTGCAGCCCGGCGGTCAGGCCGTACTCCGACGAGTTGGCGTAGGCAATGCCCTGCTCCAAATCGTCGATGCACACCACCGCAAGGAGCGGCGCAAACAGCTCGGTTTGGAACGTGTAGCTCGCGGGCTTCACGCCCCACTTCACCGACGGCTTGAGGATGTACTTCTTTTCGTCAACAAATTCGGGGGCTACCAGCCACCATTCGCCCTCCTCCAGCTGCGCAACGGCGCGTTGCAGCTTTTCGTTGCGGTTGTCTATCATTGGCCCCACGTAGCTCATGGTATCCCACACGCTCCCCGCGCGGAGGCTACTCACGGCGTCCTTCAGCTTCAGCTTGAACGTTTCGTCGTGGTAGGTTTTTTTGTCCACCAGCAGCAGCGAGCACGCCGAGCACTTTTGCCCCGCGTTTCCAAAAGCCGACGATACCGCGTTCAGTATGGCGTGGTCTTGGTCGGCGTTGGCGGTGATGATGATGGCGTTTTTTCCGCCCGTTTCGGCGGAGAGCGGGGTGCGCGGGCTGTTCTCCAGCAGGCGGAGGGCGGTGTCGGTGCCGCCGGTCAAAATCACGTGCTTCACCGACGGGTGCGCCGCGAGAACGTCCAGCGAGCTGCGGTCGGCGGGGCAAACCACCTGCAGCGCGTCCCTTGGAATGCCCGCCTCCCAAAAGCACTTGGCAAACTCCCACGCTACCGGCAGGGCAGCGGTGGCGGGCTTCAGGATAACCGTGTTGCCGCCGGAAAGCGCCGCCGCCACGCCGCCAACGGGAATGGCCAGCGGAAAATTCCACGGCGGAATGACCAGAATAATTCCCTTGGGCTTGTACGAAACGGTTTTCAGCTCGTCAAACGTCCTCATGGAAATGGGGTAGAAGCGGCAGAAGTCAACGGCCTCCGACACCTCCACGTCGCCCTCGGTAAAGGTTTTGCCGGTAATGGCCGCCATGCAGCCTGTCAGGTCGCCGCGCTTGGCGCTCAGGTTGTGCGCCACCCGGTGCAGCAGCTCGTTGCGCTTGCGGAGCGGCGTTTTGCGCCACCCGGAGGCGTCCTTTTCGGCAACGGCAATGATTTCCGCCACCTGTTCGGGCGAGGCAAGGTTGGCTTCGCAGAGCGCAACCTCGTCGTTGCGGCTGCGGTCGAAGTACAGCTTCTTGTGGCCGGTGGTTAGCTCCCTGTCGCCGATTTGAACGGGCACCACAAAGTTTTTTTCGTTCACCTCCGAGCTCCACTTCTTCAGCACGTTCAGCGCCCATTGGCGGTTTTGCGGCAAATCCAAATCCGTGTCCGGCTCGTTGGCAAAGGTGTTCACGTCTTTCACCTCGTCGGGCTTTTTGTTCCTATCCTGCGTGCGGTAGGGCTTGGTGTTCACCGTATCCTTCAGCCGGTAGGCTTCGAGGAATTGGTTGGCCAAAAAATTCCACTGCGGGCTGTCCAGCTTCAGGTTGAAGGTGTAGCTAAGGAAGTTGCTTTTTCCGGTATTTTCGTCCAAGCGGCGCACGAGGTACGAGATGGCGTTGAGGAAGTGGTCGGCCTTTACCACCGGCGTGTAGAGGATGATTTGCTTTTGCAGCTTGCGCATCACGCGGGGCAGGTTGTTGGCCATGCCCTCGAGCATTTCGAAGGTAACATACTCCGACGTTTTGTTTTTTTCGGCCAGCAGGTGGGCGTAGGCAATGCTGAAGTAGTTGTGCGACGCCACGCCGAGGCGGCACGCCTTTGCGTTTTCGGGCAGCAGCGCCGTGTCGAGGAGGTGCAGGTAGTTGGCGTCCACCTCCACCTTTGAGGGGTAAACCGGTACCGGCCAGCCGCGCAGCGACGACACAATGCTTTCCATTTGCAGGTTGGCGCCCTTTACGAGGCGCATTTTGAGCGGAGCGCCACCCTCGGCAACGCGCTTTTTGGCAAAATCCAGCAGGCGTTTTTGGAAGCTCGAGGCGTCGGGCAGGTACGCCTGCACCACAATCCCCGCCGAGTAGCGCTTAAACGCGGGGCGGCTCAGCACCTCCGTAAACACCTCAAACGTCAGCTCCGCGTCCTTGTACTCCTCCATGTCGAGGTTGACGAACTTGTCGCAGCGCTTGCCCTCGCGGTCAACGTAGGGGTTGTCGATAGCCTTTTGGTAAACGGCGGCCAGCAAATCGCCCAGCTCCCGCTTGTTTTGCTCGTAGCTCAGCGACCGGATTTGGGCGTAGATGCCCGACAGCTTGATGGAGATGTAGCTGATGTCCGGCTCCTCCAGCGCCTCAAGGTAGTGGTGGTAGCGCTTGCTTGCTTCGCCGTCGCCCAGCACCACCTCGCCCAGCAGGTTTACGTTTTGCCCGATGCTACTTTCCCGGCGCGCCTCAAGGTGCTTGGTCAGCTTGGGGCGCTCCTCGGCAATGATGATTTTGTTGGTCTCGCTGCGCAGCTTGGCCTTAAAAATCGGCATGGCAATGCCCGGAAACAAAAAGCCACCCGCCATGTACAGCTTAATCAGCGCACGGTCGGAGGGGCTGAAAAAATCGGGGATACCGTACTCCCGGATGATTTGCCTCACGCGCCTGTTCAGCTGCCGGTTGTCGCGTATTTGCGACGATTCGTCCAGCATTCGCGAGAGGAACGTTTTGTATTCGGGCGTTTGCACTAAGGAGGCAAACTTTTTTTGCTCCCTGACCTCGTCCGGGGTCAGCTCCGAATCGGCTTTGGCCAAGAACTGCTTAGCCCACTCAATAACTTCTGCGGTGGAAACTTGCGACATAAAAAAATGCTACTTTATAAAAATGTTGATTTAAGGAATTAGCGGGGTTAAGAAAAAGCAAGCAAACATACACGAATATTTTGGAATTTACAAGCACGCTCCATATTTTTTTTACAAAGCGAAGGGAAGAACGCCGGAAATCCACATGCAACGTACTACGCCACCACCTATTTTCGACCAATGACTTTCCCCGGCAGGCAGGTTTCAGCCACGCTACAAAGGTAAAAAAAACGTTCCGGCGAAGCCAAGCTTCACCGGAACGCTCAAAAAACGGGTAGTATCAGGAGGCTACATCATGCC
This sequence comes from Prevotellaceae bacterium, assembly GCA_031290835.1. Taxonomy (GTDB): domain Bacteria; phylum Bacteroidota; class Bacteroidia; order Bacteroidales; family UBA932; genus JAITMY01. The sequence goes on along the minus strand of JAISLN010000154.1, from coordinate 2,031 downwards.
GCCCATGCCTCCCATGCCGGGATTTCCCATTGGGGCGGGGTTTTCCTCCTTCTTGTCAACCAGCACGCACTCGGTGGTCAGGAACATTCCGGCTACCGACGCCGCGTTTTCCAGCGCTACGCGAGCCACCTTGGTGGGGTCGATAACGCCTGCGGCGAGCAGGTTTTCGTACTTGTCGGTGCGGGCGTTGAAGCCGAAGTCGTTTTTTCCTTCCCTCACCTTTTGCACCACCACGCTGCCCTCCAGCCCTGCGTTTTCCACAATTTGGCGCAGCGGCTCTTCGATGGCGCGCTTCACGATTTGTATGCCCGTGCTTTCGTCCTCGTTGTCGCCCTTCAGCTTGTCGAGGGCTTCAATGGCGCGGATGTAGGCAACGCCGCCTCCCGGTATAATGCCTTCCTCCACAGCGGCACGGGTTGCGCTGAGCGCGTCGTCCACGCGGTCTTTCTTTTCCTTCATCTCCACTTCGGTGGCAGCGCCCACGTAGAGCACGGCAACGCCGCCGGCGAGCTTTGCAAGGCGCTCCTGCAGCTTTTCGCGGTCGTAGTCGCTCGTGGTAGCGTCTATTTGCTTGCGGATTTGCGCTATGCGGTTTTCGATGTTTTTCTTTTCGCCGCCTCCGTTTACGATGGTGGTGTTTTCCTTGTCGATGGTTACCTTTTCCACCTTGCCCAGCAGGTCAATCCGTGCGTTGTCGAGCTTAAGCCCTTTTTCTTCCGAGATAACCGTTCCGTCGGTAAGGATGGCGATGTCCTCCAGCATTTCCTTGCGGCGGTCGCCAAATCCGGGGGCTTTTACGGCGGCCACCTTTATGGTTCCGCGCAGGCGGTTGAGCACGAGCGTCGATAGCGCTTCGCCGTCCACGTCTTCGGCAATGATGAGCAGCGCGCGCCCCTGCTGTGCCACAGGCTCCAGTATGGGCATCAGGTCTTTCATTGTCGATATTTTTTTGTCGGTAATCAGCACCAGCGGGTTTTCCAGCACGGCCTCCATTTTTTCGCCGTCGGTCATGAAGTAGGCCGAAATGTAGCCGCGGTCAAACTGCATACCTTCCACCACCTTTACTTCGGTGTCGGTGCCCTTGGCCTCTTCAACGGTGATTACGCCTTCCTTTTTTACCTTGCTCATAGCTTCGGCAATGAGCTTGCCGATGTTGCTATCGTTGTTGGACGAAACGGTAGCCACCTGCTCAATTTTGGAGAGGTCGTCGCCAATGGCTTGGCTTTGCTTTTTGAGGTGCTGCACCACGGCTTCCACCGCTTTGTCAATGCCGCGCTTGAGGTCCATGGGGTTTGCGCCGGCGGTTACGTTTTTGATGCCCACGTTGATGATGGACTGCGCCAGCACGGTTGCGGTGGTGGTGCCGTCGCCGGCGTTGTCGCCGGTTTTGGAGGCTACCTCTTTCACCATTTGGGCGCCGAGGTTGGCAAAGCGGTTGTCGAGCTCTATTTCTTTGGCTACGGTAACCCCGTCCTTAGTTATCTGCGGAGCGCCGAATTTTTTTTCAATTACCACGTTGCGCCCTTTGGGGCCAAGGGTTACTTTTACTGCGTTTGCCAGAGCGTCCACGCCTTCCTTTACAAGGTCGCGCGCTTCGATGTTGAATTTTATCTCTTTTGCCATACTTAAATTTTTTTTTTAATGATTAATGATTGTTGGATTGCTTAATGAATAGCTTTGCTGTTGAATAATTCAACACGCCTAAACTACCGCCAAAATATCAGCTTGGCGTAAGATGAGGTAGTCTTTGCCGTCCACCGAGAGCTCGGTGCCGGCGTACTTTCCGTAGAGCACTTCGTCGCCTACTTTTACTTCCATAGGCTCGTCTTTTTTGCCGCTACCTACTGCTACTACTTTGCCGCGTTGAGGTTTTTCCTTCGCCGTATCGGGGATGTACAAGCCGCTTGCGGTCTTTTCTTCTGCGTCCTTGGGTTCAATGAGTACCCTGTCCTGTAAAGGTTTTACTGCCATAATGTTTGATTTTTTAAAAGGTTTGAACTGTAATATTTATTATCTCTAAGGATCGAAAGC
>JAISLN010000153.1 GCA_031290835.1 Prevotellaceae bacterium | reverse complement strand
TCCAATTTTTTTATTCATTCTTTTCTTTTCTCTGTTTCGTTTGTGAGCAACAAATTTAGGTATAATAAAGACATTGTTGCCTCTTCGTTTTGATTTTTTAACCCGAATAGCGTTTGCGTGGTGGCGTATTTATCAACAAGGCGTGGTCAAAGCAGCTTGCAGGCGACCTCCAGCTGTCCGTAAAACCCTTCGCCAAACTTGCGAATAATAGGCTCTTTGAGAAATCGAAAAACCGGAACGTTATCCTCCTTTCCCTTGCTGCACGCGGGCTTGCATATTCTCTGCCGGTCGTAGTTGAGCGCCAAGTTATCGCCCATTTGCTTGAGGCGGATGGGGTAGAGGTGGCACGAAATCGGCTTGCGGTAAAGCGTTTTATGCTCAAAAAAAGCTTTTTCGATGGCGCACAGGCACACTCCCTCTTCGGAAAAGTAGGAGTAGGCGCACTCTTCGCGGTCGGCCACCAGCGGGGTAACCAGCTCTCCGTCATCGTCGCACACCGCTACCCCCTGACGTTCTATGGCTTTGCGACCTTTTGGGGTGAGGTATTCGCGGAAATTCGGCAGCTCCTGTTGCAGGATTTTTTCCTCCTCCTTCTCCAGCGGAGCGCCGCTATCGCCATACACGCAGCATACGCCGGCGCAGACGTCCAAGTCGCAGCAAAAGTGGTGCGTGAGCAGGTCGGTCGAGATGATTTTGTCGTCTATTTGCAGCATTTAGTCAAAAAATTTCCATGAAAGCCCAAACTTGAATACGCGCACGTTGCGCGGGTAGTGCACCGCCGAAAAGTAGCGCGTGTTGCCCTCTAAGAGGTCTTGCGAGGCGTGCTCCCACTTGATGAATGGCGTGGCGCGCTTCCACCGAAAGGCAACGAAGGCGTCCGCCCACAGGTAGCCGCCCTGCTGCACGGGCGAAGTGTGAAACATGCCCACCGAGGGGTTGTACTCGTAGCCGTTGAAGGGCGTGCAGTACTGCCAATCTACCCCCAGCTGCACCCGCAGCACGTTTTTCACCAAATCGCGCTCGTAGTAGTAGGCTGCGCTTACTGCAAACAGGGGGACGGATAAAATTTGCTCGTTGGAGGAGAGCTGCACCAGCACTCGGTGGTGGATGTTTATTCCCTTAAACTCCAGCTTTTGTCCCAGCGTAAGCGCAGAAATGCTCAGCGCGTTGGCGTACTGTTTGGGGTGGGCGGTGGTGTCGAAGTAGATAAAGTTGTTGCGGATGCTTTGGCTCACGCCCACCTCGCAAAAAATGGCGGGTATGTGCAGCTTGGCCTCTACGCGCAGCTCGTTGCTTTGGTCAAAGTTGTTGCTCCAGCTGTAGTGGTTGGTGAAGTAGCGGCTGATGAAAATATCCTGCTCGCGTCCTGCCAGCAACGCTCCCAGCTGCAAGTGCAAGCCGTCTTTGATGGGGTAAACGGAGAGCGTCATATCGCCTTTCAGCTCAAAGGCGTTGCGCTGGTAGCCCGCAATGTTGGTTTGACCGTAGGCATTCCACCTGAAGTATTTTTTGTACCATGCCGACATGGAGGCGTAGGCGTAAATCGTGTGAAAATCTTCGCTCGACGTTCCCGAAAAATACATTGAGGGGTAGAACATGAACGCTTGCATGCTCTTGTAGCCCAGCCCTGCCGACAGCGACTCAAAAATGTAGGCGCGTAGCGGTCGCAATTGCGCAAATATTCGATTTTCAAAGTTCCGCAGCCCCAGCGAATCGCGCGTTACGGCGCCCAAAAATCGGTTGGCGTAGTACGCCGCCTCATTGTTGTCGGTGTATATTTTGCTGAACGAGGAGTGCTCCAGCGAGTGCCCTATGCGCCCCATCAGGATGTTGCTTATCACGCTATCGTTGCCGATGTATATCATGGGGATATCGACGGAGTGCGTGAGAAAAAACGTGTGGTTGCGCAGGTGATTTTTTCCCGTTTGCAGGCGCGGCAAGTGCGATTGCGGCTCAATGATTGTATCGGTAATCAGGCGGTCGTTGGCAATGCCGCCGCTCTCCTGCGCCTCCGCTTCGTTGAAAATATAGCCGAAGTTAGCTTTGTAGATGTTCCCCAAGTAGGAGGCGCTAAAGCTCACCGAGCGGTTGTCGATGCGCTGGCGGGAGTAGACGCCCTTTGTGCCCATTCCGTGGTACACCAGCCCAATGTTCAAGTTGTGGGTAATGCTCTGCGCGTGCATTGCTCGCAGCTGGTCTTCCATCTGCGATTTGGAGCCTGCCCAGTCGTAGTAGAGCACCGTGTAGGGCGTGGTTGTGTTGTAAAACGAAATGTTGTCGGGCATAAAGAAGTAGGCTTCGTAGGGCTGCATGAACAGAAATTCGCTCTTGCCCTCCCGCTTAGCGTAGCTGTAGGGCATTGTGGGGCTGCCCAGCGTCCCCAAAAATATGGCGCCCACGTCATCGCGCAAAAACGGGTAGTCGGTGCGAAAGTAAAACAAGCTGGTATCCAACCCCAAGCGCCGCACCTCGTTGGTGGCGTGGTTGATGGCGTAGCGCAGAATGCGCGACTTGCGCGTGGTGTCAATTTGCACTTCGCCGCTATCTACCATTTTGGTCAGCTCAAGGCGCCTTTTCTTCTTCTTAGGCGGTAGCGAGGAGTCAACGGGAAAGATAGCGGCAGTATCGGCAAGCGTCAGGCTGTCGCGGGAAAGCTGTAGGCTGTCGCGAGGGGAAGCCAGGCTATCGCGGGAGTACGTCAGGCTATCGCGGAGTAGCTGCACGCTGTCTTGCTCCGCAGCGCCGGGCGGCTGTGCAGCGGCGACCACAGCTGTGGCAATCACAAAAAATAAAGGTATAGCGTACCGTAATGTTGACATGCGGGCAAGAGCTTACAAAAATGTGAGCCGCAAAGATACAAAAATACTGAATACCTTATTTAGGGGCTGAGAATTATTGGGGGAAGTCAGGTGAACTTTACGGCCGCTAAAGACGCTCCTATTTCGTGGAGTGCTTTTTCGATTTGTTTTTTTCGCTCTACCGACGGCTTTTTGGTGCCTCCAATGTAGTGCGCCATGAGGCTTTGGTCAATGCCCATTCTTCGGGCTATGCTTGCTACGTTGATCTCGGGGTGGGCTTTGAAAATCCTGTAAATTTCGCTTTGATTCTCGGAATTTTTAGCTATAAATCCCGAGAAGCTGAGGTCTTCATCCACGTCTTCCCAATGAATACCAAAGGGGCTGGTGGTAAAGTTTGCTCGTTGCTTCGGCGTTGCGTAACGCAAGCGGAAGTAATCGGAAAAATTTTGGCTATATATTTCTCCATCTTCTGTTTGTATATGTACTTGGGTATCATCCACCCAAACCTTTGTTACGAATGGCATGATATTTTGTATTTTAATTTTTTATACCCCAAAAGTAGGCCATGAATTTATGCCCAACAACTCCTTGGCGAGTTTTTCCTGTTGTTTTTAGTTAAAGGCTACATTTTGCTGCGCCGAATTTTGCTTCCTCATTTGTCGCGGTTGGGGTGCTGTTTTTTAGGATGAATTGTGCGTTTGGTTTGACTTTTTCCCAAAAAGGCCGCTTGTTTGGTCTGACTTTTTCCGAAATTAGGGCGATGTTTGGTTTGACTTTTTCCATCCTTTGCTATCTTTGCAGAAATATTAAGACGTTTTTATATGAATGGGGAATACATTGTACGGCATATAGACAGGTATTTACAGGAATGGAAGCAGTCCGCTTCGCGCAAACCTTTGTTGCTTCGAGGAGCGCGGCAGGTAGGGAAATCGTCGTCGGTGAGGGAGTTGGCAAAGCAGCTTGAGTACTTTGTTGAGGTGAACTTTGAGAGAGATGATAGGGAGCTGCGCGTAAAGGAGGTGTTTGAAAGAGGATTATCGCCCAAGCGGATATGCGAAGAGCTGTCGGTGCTCTATAACACTCCGATAGCTGAGGGGCGTACATTGCTGTTTTTTGACGAAATTCAGGGCTGCCTGCCCGCCATTTCGTCGCTGCGCTTCTTTTACGAAGAAATGCCGGGGCTTCATTTGGTTGCCGCCGGCTCTCTGCTGGAGTTTGCCTTGCAGGAGCTACCCTCGTTTGGCGTGGGGCGGATACGGTCGCTATTTATGTATCCGTTTTCGTTCGATGAGTATCTGTGCGCCATGCAGCACGAAGATTTGGCCAATGCCGTACAACGCGCTACGCCGGAAGCGCCGCTTTCGGAAGCCCTGCACCACCAATGCCTGCACCATCTGGTGCGCTTCATTGCCATTGGCGGAATGCCCGAAGTGGTAGCCGCCTACGCGCACGGCAGCTCGCTGCACGAGTGCCAAATGATTCTTGATGATTTGATGCTCACCTTTTACGATGATTTTGCCAAGTACAAGTCGCGCGTTCCCACCTCAATGCTGCGCGACGTGTTTCGCTCTGCGGTGGAGCAAACGGGAGGCAAGTTTGTTTACTCCCGCGCTTCGCAAACGGCAAAGCACGAGCAAATAAAAAAGGCGGTGGAGCTGCTTTCGCTGGCCGGGCTTATGCATCCCGTTGTGCATACGTCAGCCAACGGGCTGCCTCTCGGAGCGGAGGTTAACCCGAAAATTTGCAAGTATCTGGTGTTTGACACCGGTATTTTGCAGCGCTTTTTGCGGTTGGATATTTCGCAGCTGCTGCTCGGCAAAACGCTCACGCAAATCAACAAGGGCGGCATTGCGGAGCTGTTTGCCGGATTGGAGCTGCTGAAGGCCGCCCCCTGCCACTATCCCGAACAGCTGTACTACTGGCAGCGCGAGGAGCGCGGCAGTCAGGCAGAAGTCGATTATGTGGTGCAGCGCGGCGCAGACGTCATTCCCGTAGAAATAAAATCCGGCACAAGAGGCGCCATGCAAAGCCTTTCGATATTTCTGTCCGAAAAAAAATCGCCGTTCGCCGTTCGCTGCTCGCTGGA
>JAISLN010000152.1 GCA_031290835.1 Prevotellaceae bacterium | reverse complement strand
GAAAGCGCCATCTACTGCAACGGGCAGCTGCGCTGGACGTACCTCAAAAGCGTCAACGAGGTAACCATCAACACCCCCAACATGCTGGAGGACGGCGTATTTTCCAACCCCTCCATGCTCTTCTCCTTCGACCCAAAAGACTACCGCTACAAGCAGCGCAGCGATAGGGCAAGTGCAGCGGGAAAAGTAGCTGTGGAGATAGACCTCTTCCCAAAGGACAAAAACGCCGACTACACCGCCATAAACCTGCAGCTCGACAAAGCTACGTTCCTGCCGGTGAACATCATCTACTACGGAAAGAACGGCGGCAGCGTGGCCGTCAAAATACACAAAATAGACGTTGCCGTAAAGCCAACGCCCGCCGACTTTACCTTCGACGCCAAAAAGCACCCCAACGTAGAGGTAGTGGACATGCGGTAGCGGCAGCCGACGTAGCGTAGCGCAATATCATCGGCTTACCGCAGCCTGTCGAGCGAGCGCACCAGCGCTTCGTCGCGGGCAACGCGGCGCATCGCCATAAGCGTAAGCACGGCGGCAACGGCAGGAAATACAACGGTTACCTTGCACTGCACCGCATCGGCGTGCCGCGCAAGCAAAAAGACGGACAGCAGAATAAATACCTGATAGCCGAGCAGCGCCACCCCGTTGAGGATGCACAGGCGAATTTGCCGCCGCCGCTGCCGGTACAGAAAAATGTTGACTAGCGTAACGCCGCACGTCGCCACCTGAAGGATGACCAAAGGAAAGTCAACGCTGCTCACCGCAGCCTCCTTGCCTTGCGAGCCAACGGCGACGGCAAAGGGCAGCGCAAACAGCGCCCCAAGTAGCGCTAACGCTATCGCCAAGTAAACAGATTGAATGCGCTGAAGCATAGCTGTACAATTTTTAAATTTCACTTTCGGGTTGTTGCCGCAGCGGACGCGGGCAGGCAAAGTTATACACAATTCTTGATTTGGCATAGCAATGTAGAATAATTTTTGTCTCTATATAACGTTTCAGGTGGGTATCTTTATCCAAACGGATACGTATTCACCGTAAGTAATTTTTCTTTGCCCGTCAGGACATACATATCAATAGAAAAAGAACCGGAGAGCGGAAATTACGCCGTCAGGCGTTACATATCAATAGAAAATATGAAACCTCTACGAGGTTTATGGAAGGTGGATAATAACGTTTCTATGGATATGTATGCCCTGACGGGCAACGGTTGGCTGTAATTTTTTATCCATTACCCACCCGAAACGTTATAGAGCCATATTTTTCAAACGAAAAATTCGCCCCGTTTTTTTCAACCCAAAATTCGCCTTTTATTGCTATCTTTCCTCTGTAAAAAACTTTTTTCATTCGTACGCGCTTGGAAAATCTTGGTTTTTCATCTACTTTTGCACCTGCCAAACAAAAGACGAGGTGAACAACGCGTAGCTCTTAACTCTTACTTCAACCATGATTTTGCCATCATCGCTCATTAAGCCCCACCTCGCCGGTTTTGCGGCGCGGGTGGGAAGCGCCGGAACGCTTGCGCTACTCCTTGTGCTACTCCTCTCCCCCTGTCGGCTAAGCGCCGAGGCGGCAATGACGCTGCGCACGGCAGCGCTGATAGCGCGTCACGCCGAAAACCTCCGGCAGGCGTCGCCCCGTGCGCTGCCGACAGCCAACGGTGCAGAGGCGGACAGCAGCGCGGAGAGCACGGTGGGCGTAATGCTGTCCCTTGCCGATACGTTCAGCGTTGGGCGGATAGCGGCGCTGGGCGTTTCCGTTGGCGTTTGCGCGGGCGGCGTGGCAACGGCGCGCGCCACCCCCGCGCAGCTGGCGCAGCTGGCGCAGCTTAGCGGCGTTCTCTTCATAAGCGCCGACAGCCGCGTTCGCAAAAAGCTCGACGTTGCCGCTCCGCTCACCGGCGCCGACGTTGTGCAGCAGGGCGGCGGCAGCTTGGCGCAGGCGTACACGGGGCGTGGCGTGGTAATTGGCATAGTGGACTGGGGGTTCGACTTTACGCACGCCACCTTTCGCGATACGCTGAACAACCTGCGCATCGCCCGCGTTTGGGACCAAACCGGCGACAGGTGCGCGGACTGCAACGACAGCCTTACCTACGGCTTTACCTACGGCGCAATGTACGCCACGGAGAGCGATATGCTGAGGCAGAAGTGCTCGTCGAGCAGCGAGTCGCACGGCACGCACGTGGCGGGGATAGCGGCGGGGTCGGGCATGACGGGAAACCCGAACGGAAAAATTTACTACAAGGGCATTGCCCCCGAGGCGGAGCTGGTGCTGGTGCAGCTGAACGACGGCGCCGAAAGCGAGCTCGTGGACGGCATGAGCTACGTATTCAAGTACGCCGAGCAGGTGGGCAAGCCTGCGGTGGTGAACTTCAGCCTCGGCTCGCACTACGGGCCACACGACGGCACCTCGCCCTTTGACCGCGCCTTGGAGCAGCTGACGGGCGCGGGGCGCATAGCTGTGGGCGCGGCGGGCAACGAGGGCAACAGCAAGATGCACGCCAGCTACACCTTTGGCAAAAGCGGCGGCATTGTGCGAACGGTGATAGGCGTAACGAAAGGAGCGGAAGCGAAGAAAAAAAGCGAAATGATAGCGTTTGCCCCCGCCGGCCTGCACCTCAACTGGACGATAGAGCTGTGGGACGCAGCAACTCACACGCGATTGGAGCAGGCTTCGGGCAACAACTTCTACTCCACGCAAACCGGCGGCAGCCTCACCAACAAGCGCTTTACGGCCTCCGGAGCCGACGTTACGGTAACCGGACACGGCTACAACGGCTACAGCAAAACCCAGCGCGGCGTGGTGGAGGTGGAAGTTACCAACACCAATTCCGGAAAGTATGCAGTGGTGCTCGCGCTCAAAATGACGCAGGACAAGCTCGGCACGGTGCACCTCTGGAACCTAGGAAATGAAGAGGAGGACGAGGGCAGCGCCTCGTTTGGCGCGCTGAAAACCTCCTCCGAAACCTGGATAGACGGCGACAACAGCTACACGGTGGGCGAAATAGGCGGCGTGTCGAGGCACATCATTAGCGTAGGATCGTACAACAGCCGCAGGAGCGGCGGCGAGACGGTGGGCGCCGTTTCGTCCTTTTCCTCCAAAGGTCCCACCACCGACGGCCGCGTAAAGCCCGACCTCATTGCGCCGGGCAACAGCGTTGTCTCGTCCATCAACCGGTGCGCCTTCCCCTTTGACTCTCCCAACACCTACTCCGCCATGTCCGGCACCTCCATGGCAACGCCCATAGTAACCGGCGCGGTGGCGCTGATGCTCCAAAAAAACCCAAAGCTCATCCCCGACAGCGTCCGCTGCATCCTTCAGCAAAACGCCACGATGGACGCGCCCATCGAAAACCTCCCGCAGAACACGCGCGGCGCCGGAAAGCTGAACATTCTGCACGCCATGGAGCAGGGGTTGTCATCGCCCTGCATGCTCCTTTCGGTGGAGCAATCGCGCCGGAGCGACAGCCGGCAAGCCGTAGCGTTCCAAATAATCCCCAACCCCAACAGCGGGGTATTCTCCATCGAAACGGAGGAGGCGGCGGCAAACCTCACGGTGAGCGTGTACAGCATGGTGGGAACCCTGCTCTACGCCGGACCGGTGCAGGTGGGCAAAAGCGTAAACCTCTGCTCCCTGCCGCACGGAATTTACGTGGTGCAGCTCCGCAACGGAAAAAAAGCGGGCGCAAATAAAATGCTGATATACAGATAATTAGTGAATAACGAATAGTGAATAGTGAATAATGGCGTAGCCCGCGCATCTTCCCCGATTTATTGGGGGTATCGAAAGGCAAAAAAAGGGGGCTCTCGTGCGCGAGAAAGCCCCCTTTTGCGGAAGTATTTTTCGCTTTTTTTAGAAGCGGAAGCCTATCTTGAAAACCGGCTGCGCAAGAAACGAAAAATCGCGGTTTTCGGCGGTCATGGCGTCCAAGCCCGGCTGCGCAAACAGCTCCACGCCGGAGTAGTAGAAGCTGGCCAGCTTGAGCTCCACGCCCACCACGAGCCCCGGAAACAAGCTGTACTCAACCCCGCCAACGAGCGAGGGCGACCAGCCGGTAACCTGACCTACCCGTACGCCCGCATCGCGCTCATCTGCCTGAGTATTCTCTACCCCCGAGTAGGTGCTTTGCGCGCTCAGGTTGGCGTACTGAAACGTGAGCTGCGCCCCCGCGTAGGGGTGAAGGCGCTCGTTGCCCACGCTGAAGTAGTGCTGTGCGCCAAGGCTTGCCACCACGCGCGTGTGCTGCTCGGCGTCTATGGTTTCGTACTTCGGCAAAACGGGATAGCTACTTCCCTCTACGGTAACCTTATCCACCGCTTCGCGCCACGGCGTGGTGTTGACGGAACCTGCGCCTACAAACGATACCGATATTGCGTTCGTGAGGAAGTACTTGTACTCCACGCCCACCATGTTGACAATGGAGTTAGCGTTGGGGTTGTTAATGGTCAAGCTTGCTGACGGCCTGTAAACGTTTACTGTCTGCGCATTCTTGCTGATTAGCAGGAAGCTTGACGATTCGTAGAACAGCCCCTTGCCCAGCAGCAGGTTGGCCTGGTGGCTGCCCTGATGCGGCGCGTAGGCGCCCCCGCCGTCCGCTCCCTGGCTGTGCGCCTGCACCACACAAAAGAAGGCAAGCGCTGCAATGATAATCTTTTTCATAGAATATTTACTATTAAATGGTTGAAATAACTTTTTTGCCCTTTGCTACCTGTGCGCGGAGAAAACCCGCCAACCGAAGCCGCCTGCCCCGGTTGGCGCGGATCCCTCTCTACTACACTACCTCCCCTGAGGGAGGGGTGCACAAGCATGGCTAAGCGAGCACTTCCGCCATTTTTGCTTCAATATCCTCAATCTGATCGTTCAATGCGTTTATTTCAGCTTGCAATGATTCCTCAATTTCCTTCAACTCTGCTACCGATTTCCCCCAATAAGTACTATTATCACTAACATTACCTTTATAGTAGGTACCAAGGGCTCTTACTGCGTCGTCGTAGTGATTAATGGCTACAGTCACAGCACTTTTAAGGCTAGCGATAGTGGTATTCAGTTCAGTTCGGTTATTAGAGGTAATCACCAAGTTCTTCAGAATAGTTTGCAGGGAAGCCCAATCAGCTGGTGTTAACACGTCCTTTCCCGGCACTTTTGCTGCTGCGGTGTCTGCTGCGGTTATCTCTTTAGTCAGGTAGCCTCGGTAGAGGTTCAGCTTACTGAGCTTGTAGTCAAGGTCATTTTTCTTGTCGATGGAATCGTTCTTCAGCACGGGCAAGAATGTGTTCTGTACCTTTGCTTGGAATTCGAGGTTGGTTATCTCTTTTTTAACTGTTTGCAGGGAAGTCGTCTTGCTCTGCACTTGCTGATAGAGCCCGTTGCCGTCGTACAGTTTGTCATACCAAGTTTTCCACGCGGCGTACTTTGGATTGTCCGCAGTTACTCCGGAGTTGAACAAATCCAGCTCTGCCTGTGCCTTGGCTTTATTTTTTTGGGCAGTAAGGAGGCTTGTTTGGGCAGTAAGGAGGCTTGCTTCCGCTGAAACTATAGTAGATTGTGCCTGGGCTACAGCTGCCGCTATGTTTTCTGTAAGCGCCCCTTCTGTTACCTTGTTCGCCAGCTCTTTTGCTGCCGTTTCGGCTTCCTTGGATTTGACCTCAGCTTCCTTGAGCTTGCCCTCGGCCAGCTTGTAAGTGGCTTCGGCTTTTTGGAGCTCGGCATCGGCAGCTATCTTTCCTGCTGTTGCCTCTCGGATGGCTTTTACCCCATCAGATTCTTCGTTTTTCACGCAGCTTGTTGTTACCGTTAGGCCGGCCAGGGCTACGGCGGCAAGCAAGCCATTCCATGTGTTGTTCGTTTTCTTCATTTTTTTGAGTGTTTAGAAGATTGATAAATAAAAAATAGTTGGTAATAGGCAGAATATTCTGCTTTGGGAATGGTCAATAAAAAATCCGCCCCCTGCAAGCGCACGGCGCGGCCATAGCTATATGGTGAATAGCGTACAGTGAATGGTGAACAGTAAGCGGAAAATAGCCTATAGGGGCTAACGCAACTCGCTGAGTATGAGGATTGTGTGTGTGTGTGTGTGTGTGTGTGTGTGTGTGTGTGTGTGTGTGTGTGTGTGTGTGTGTGTGTGTGTGTGTGTGTGTGTGTGTGTGTGTGTGTGGGTGTGTGGGTGTGGGTG
>JAISLN010000151.1 GCA_031290835.1 Prevotellaceae bacterium | reverse complement strand
GCTTCCGCAAAGTGCTGCTTTTTGAAATCGGGCCACAGCACCGGCGTGAAGTACAGCTCGCTATACGCTATTTGCCAGAGCAAAAAGTTGCTCACGCGCAAGTCGCCCCCTGTGCGTATAAAAAAATCGGGGTCGGGTATGCCGGCCGTGCTAAGGTACGACGACAGCAGCGCTTCGTTCACGTCGGCGGCGCTCAGCTTGCCCTGCGCTACGTCGCGGCACATTTGCCTTGCGGCGGCAACAATATCCCACCGCCCGCTGTAGCTGATGGCGAGCACAAGCGTCAGCCCCGTGTTTTTTTCGGTTGACCGGACAATTTCGTTCAGCCTATCCCGCACCTTTGGGGGGAGCGTTGAGGTATTCCCTATCGTTGTCAACCTTATGTTGTTGCGGTTAAGCGTCGCTTCTTCCTTTTCTATGGCGTCCACCAGCAGCGCCATGAGCGCATTTATCTCAACCTTGGGGCGATTCCAATTTTCGGTCGAAAAGGTGTACAGTGTAAGGTACTCCACGCCGTGCTCCGCCGCCGCCTCCACCGCTGCGCGTACAGCGTCCACCCCGCTCCGATGCCCGAACATGCGCTGCAAGCTTCGCCGCCTTGCCCAACGACCGTTGCCATCCATAATAATGGCAACGTGGTGGGGAATATTATGCAGTTCCCGGTGGCGCTGTTCGGTCATACTGGCTACTTTTTCAATTCATGGCAGCACCCTTTGTCGGATAGCTGGTAGGTAAGGTAAACTCCAACGTACGAAACCCAATCGTTGTTGCTGAGCGATTTTGATTCGGACGCCCGCACATTTTCCCAGCCGTCTAAGCTGTCGTTGAATGTTTTACGAAAAGTCCACTCGGCGCCCAGCGTAAAACGGTAGGCAACGCGGTACCTTGCGCCAACGGCCACAGGAAATTGCAAAAACGGCGCACCATGGCTGTAGGCCACCCCTACCCCCAAAGAAAAGTACGGCGAAAATGCGTACTTTTTATGGTCATACAAAAATGGCTCGTATGGGAGAAATCCAACCTCAAAGCGGGCATCCGCGTCAAAAAAGCGGTGGTTAAACGCTGCGGGCTTTTGGTTTGGCACGTTAGGCTTCAAGCGCCCTTTGTAGGTAGAAGGATCTCCGCGAAGATTGCCTGCGCCCAAGCCTACTCTCAAGTTATAGTACTCTGTAATGGCATAATGTATAAGACCTCCTGCGTAAACGCCCGGCTTGTATATAATGCCGCTGCTGTTAAAATCGCCTATGTACGATGAGGCGCTTACCAGCCCACCAATGCTTACCTCTTTCTGCGCCTTGGCAGAAAGCGAAGCGACCAGCGCTACGAGCAAAAATGCTATGCTCAACCTCAGAATTTTCATGTAATTTTTAGTAGCCTTTACGGCCATACGGTGGAGCTGTGCGTAAACGCCCTTTTTTGCGGGTGAGCGCGGCTCCACGTATAGCTTGCCTGAAATAAATTTGCGTTTGGTACATCGGGCAAAAGTAGCCATAATATTGCTATCGTACCACAGCTTAAACTTATTGTTAACACATAATAACGCTTATCCTCTCACGTCAACACCCCACAGCAGCTTTTCGCGAAGCGTCTGGTAAAAGCTGGCGTGCCTGAACTTGATAAAGCTGATTTGTGCAGCCGCCTTTTGCACCGTTATTTTGCCGCCCGCCGGCAGCTCGTGCGATTTGCTATCCACCCCGATGACAACTTTGCCGCTGCGCGTCATCATTTCCAGCTCCACGCATACCGAATCGGGCACCACAATGGGGCGCACGCTCAGGCTGTGCGGGGCAATGGGGGATATGATGAGGCATGGAGCGTCGGGCGCAACGATGGGGCCGCCGGCGCTCAGCGAGTAGGCGGTGGAGCCGGTCGGCGTGGCGACAATAAAGCCGTCTGCCCAGTAGTTGTTGAGAAATTCGCCGTTGATGTGGATGTTGACTTCGGCAATGGCCGCGCCCCGCCGCTGGAGAGAGATTTCGTTGAGCACGTACTGCCGTTCGCCGGTGCACCCGTCAACCTGTAGCACGGTGCGGCGCTCTACGTCGAAGCGGCCGGAGGCAATGTGCCCCAGCATTTCGTAGGCGTTGTCGGTGGAGATGCTCGGCAAAAAGCCCATCCGCCCTGCGTTTACGCCTACCACCGGCAGCTGCGTCCCGAGCACCAGCGATGCGGCGTCGAGAAAAGTGCCGTCGCCGCCAACGCTCATAAGGCATACCACCTCCTCCGGCGACAAATTTTTTGTTTCGGTAAATAGCTGCACGCCGGAGAGCGGCTGCTGCTGCTCGCGCTGCAAGCTGCGAAAAAAGGGTTCGTACAGCAACGCCGCTATCCCTTTGCTCTGCAAGCATTGCACCAGCTGCAATACGCTCTCTACTACCTGCCTACCTACCCCGTTGCTGCTATAAATGGCTATTTGCATTATGAATTGGCTCTCCAAATAATTTTGCGCGCTAACGCATCAGGTTTTCTTTTTGCGATTGCCTTTTCGCGTAAAAAAGCACAGCAAAAATGAGCCGCTAATTTCGCTGAAATATTTGGTTTTTCAACGCCGAAAATGGCGATTAAGCTGTAAATAATGTTTACGGCCATAAAAAAGCCGGACACCCACCTTGTAGATGACCGGCTTAGTACTAAAAAACGGGCAATAGCGCTATTCGCGGGGGCGTGCGGGATTTACACGCATGTGCCGACCTCCTATTTCCTTGTCGTTTAGTGCTTCGATGGCAGCATTGCCTTCGTTCTCATTGTCCATTTCAACAAAGCCGTAGCCTTTGGAGCGGCCTGTTGCTCTGTCAACAATGATTTTTGCGCTTGTTACATTGCCGTATTCGGCGAAAGCGTTTCGCATATCTTCCTCACTCATAGAGTAGGCAATGTTACCAACATAAATCGTCATAAA
>JAISLN010000150.1 GCA_031290835.1 Prevotellaceae bacterium | reverse complement strand
CTCATTTGGGTAAGCGCAAAGCCCTCGATGGAGGTGTGCTCGTAGCTGTAGCCGGGCGCGTTGTCGCCGCCGGTAACGGTGTTGGGGCTTACCTGCACCATGCCAAAGGGCGTTGCCGCGCCGGGAAAAGTTTTGCCCATGCCGTGGTAGGAGTGTGCGGTGCTGGTGCTCGCCCCAATAAAGGGGTTGACGTAGCCCCACAGCGGCTTTTCGGCCTCGCCGCATCCGGCAAGTAGGAGCAGAAGCCCCGCCTGCGCAAGGAAAGGCGCTGCCGTCCGCAGGCTTCTTATTGATTTGTAATGTTGATTTTTCATAGTAAAATAGCCATTTTGCAAGATGCTATGTGCAAGCCCAATCGCGGCTTGCTAATCCGCCGCCACTCCAAACCTGTATCGTATTTCCTGCCTATACTCCCGGTTTGCCTTCAGCGCGCACGACGGAAAGTGGGGGTGGTTGGGGGCGTCGGGGTAGCCCTGCGCCTCCAGACAAGCGCCGGCAAAGGGCTGGTGGGCGCCGTGCAGGTAGTCGCCGGTGTAGAGGAGCACGCCGGGCGCGGTGGCGCTCACCTCCAGCAACCGTCCCGAGGCGCTCTCCCGTAGCGAGGCAAGCTGGCGCAGGCCGTCTTTGCCCGCAGGTTTTCCTGCAAAGTAGGTGTTGTAGCCTCTGATGTGGGGCTCGCGCTTGCGGCGCATCATCTCCCCGAGGCGCTTGTAGCAGGAGAAGTCAAAGGCGCTGCGGGCAACCGGCAGGATGGCGCCGGTGGGCAGAAAGCGCTCGTTGCTCTCGAGGTAATTCTCGGCGTTGACCATCAGCTCGTGGTCGAGGATGGTCTTTGCGCGGGGGCAAAGGTTGAAGTAGGCGTGGTTGGTGAGGTTGACCACCGTATCGCTATCGCTCGTCAGCCGGTAAGCTATGCGCAGCTCGTTGGCGTCGCTAAAGGCGTAGGTTACCTCCACGCTGAGGTTGCCGGGAAATCCCCCCTCGCCGTGAGCGCTGTGGGCGGAGAAGATGGCGCAGCCTTTGTCCGCCTTGCAGCTGAAATCTTTTTTGTTGAAGCCCGCAAATCCGCCGTGGTTGCTGTTTTCTCCGTCGTTTTTGTCCAGGAAGAAAGTTTTGCCGTTGAGGGTAAACGCTGCGCCGGCTATTCTGTTGGCAAAGCGCCCCACGGTGCTGCCGAGGTAGCAATCGTCGGCGAGGTAGTCCTGTGCGCTGGGGTAGCGCAGCACCACGTTTTCAAGGCAACCGTACCTGTCGGGCACCACAGCGGAAACGAGCGTGGCGCCGTAGCTGAGTACCTCAACGTACGCGCCGTTGCGGTTGGTTAGGCGAAGCAGAAGCATTTTTAGTGTAAGAGCTAAGAGTTAAGAGCTGCGCCCTGCGCGGGCTGCCGTCATTGTGAGTTGAGGTAAAAATGTTTAAGCAAACAGAAATGACGCGCTGCATTAGCTGCGTCGAATTTTCCCAATTGGCTTCGCCGAGCTCCGCTTCGCTGCAATTCCCCGTAGGGGAACAATATCAATAGAAAAAGCAGGATACCCCCCCCCTGTATCGCCAATAGCCCGTAGGGCTTCAATTTCGGCGTTTTTTATTAATTAAAATTGAGAAAGAGAAAGATGCCGGTTCTATTGATATTATTGCCCTATGGGCAACCGCTGCGCTACGCAGCGAAGCCAATCCGTAGTGTGAGCAACAGAACCTCTACCATAAGGAAGAAATTCGGCGGCTAAGTTACGAAAGATTTCTGTTTTTTGCTGTGAAGCCTTTGCGGCATATTTTACAAAAAAATGCGGCGAATTTTTTTGCTTCTCTTACATCCAAGCGAGGTGGGGATGTTTTTTTACCTGAACAATTTCCCGATTATCGCCAAAAAAACGCAAAAAAGTCCATGCACTTTAATGTTAAAATTCATGGCGTATATAATTTCATTGCTTAACTTTGCCCCGATTTGTTTTGAAGAATTTTATTCAATTCACACTAATCAATGGGGACATGCTCCACGAATTTGATATACAAATGTTATCTTTCTTAAGCCGTAGCCATGCGGCTTTAACCCGTTTGTTACCCACGCAGAAGGCAAAAGAATGTTTCGTCCCTACCACATTATTCACCATTCACCATACATTATTTACCGTTAACACACACGCAAGGCACACCGACTGTGTCCCCACACAGGACACACACACACACACACACACACACACACACACACACACACACACACACAGCGCTCAAGTAGTTACGCTTTTCTTAACATTTTTAACATTCTTGCGTGCGCGAAATGTAGCAATTTTTCCTTCGCAAAATACATTTTCAGGCAAATTTTTTTCAACAAAAAAAGGGCAGCTCATACGCTTCGGTATAGGGCTGCCCTTTTTTTTCGCCATCCCATACCCATTAACACATTTTGCAAAACTAATTTACGTATGCTCATGAACAGAACATCATGGCTTGCGCTGCCTGCCGCTTTGCTCTTGGCCGGCGGCCTCTCCGCGCAGCGCTACATCACCGTAACCACGGAGCACACCTGCCTCGCCTTCAGGGTAACCGACAAGCAGGCGCTGGAGCAAATCTACTTTGGCGGCAGGCTCGCGGATGCCAAGGAGCTGGAGCGGGCTGCGCTGCCCGGGTCGAGCGCCTACACCGCCTTTGGGGGCGAGCACACCTTTGAGGCCGCCCTGCGCGTGGTGCAGGGCGACGGCAACACCTCTACGGAGCTGCGCTACGCGGCGAGCCGAACGGAGAGCAAAGGCGACGGCGTGGTGCAAACGGTCATCTCGCTCAGGGACGCGCACTACGCGCTGGAGGTTGACCTGTGCTACACTGCCTACCAAGCCGAAGACGTGATTGAGCAGCGGGTGGAGGTGCGCAACCGGCAGCCCGAAAGTATTACGCTGCACAATTTCGCCTCGGCGGATTTGTCGTTTTCCGCGCCCGCGTACTACGTTACGCAATTTCACGGCAACTGGGCGGACGAAATGAACCTGCGCGAGCAGCGGCTGACGCCGGGAATTAAAGTTATCGACTCCAAGCTGGGGGTGCGCAGCCACCAGTTTGCGCACCCGTGCTTCTTGCTGTCGCTGGGGCAGCCGGCGCGGGAGGACGAGGGCGAGGTGGTGGGCGCAACGCTGGCGTGGCCCGGCAGCTTTCAGCTCTGCTTTGAGGTCGACCCCACCAACCTCCTGCGCGTGCTGGCGGGCGCCAACCCCTACGCCTCAAGCTACGCGCTGGCGGCGGGCGAGTCATTCCAAACGCCGGCGCTGCTCTACAGCTACAGCCGCGAGGGGGCGGGCGCCATCAGCCGCCGCTTTCACCGGTGGGCGCGGCGGTACGGGCTGAAGAACGGCAGCGGCGAGCGCTACGTGCTGCTCAACAACTGGGAGGCCACCTACTTTGACTTCGACGAGGAGAAGCTGACGAAGATCATTGACGACGCCGCCAAGATGGGCTTTGAGCTGTTCCTGCTGGACGACGGGTGGTTTGGCAATAAGCACCCGCGCAACAGCGACAGCGCGGGGCTGGGCGACTGGCAAACCAACGCGAAGAAGCTGCCGCGCGGCCTCCCCTACCTCATCAGCGAGTGCAAAAAGCGGGGGCTGAAGTTCGGGATTTGGGTGGAGCCGGAGATGGTGAACCCCCAAAGCGAGCTCTACGAGCAACACCCGGACTGGATCATCACGCAGCCGCACCGGGAGCTGAGCCTGTCGCGCAACCAATTGCTGCTGGACTTGAGCAACCCCGCCGTGCAGGAGTTTGTGTACAAGGCTATTGATAATATTTTGGCGGGCAACCCGGGCATTGACTACGTTAAGTGGGACTGCAACCGCTACGTTACCAACGGCGGCTCGCAGCACCTGCCCCCCGAAAAGCAATCGCACCTGTGGGTGGACAACGCGCGGGCGGTGCTGGGCGTCATGGAGAAGGTCAGCGCCAAGTACCCGCAGGTTTGCTTCATGGCGTGCTCCGGCGGCGGCGGCCGCCTGGACTACGGCAGCCTGAAGTTTTTTAGCGAGTACTGGATAAGCGACAACGGCGACCCGCTGCAGCGCATCTTCACGCAGTGGGGCGGGGGCTACTTTTTCCCCGCCGTGGGGATGGCGAGCCACGTGTCCGCGTCGCCCGCGCACATTTCGGGGCGGAGCACGCCGCTCAAGTTCCGCTTTGACGTGGCGATGTCCGCCAAGCTGGGGATGGACCTGCAGCCCGCGCAGCTGTCCGCGGCGGACTACGCGTTCTCCAAGAACGCCATTGCCACCTACAAGGAAATTCGCCCCGTGGTGCTTTACGGCGACCTGTACCGGCTGTTGTCGCCCTACGAGGGCAACCGGACGGCGCTGATGTACGTGTCGGAGGACAGGCTATCGGCGGTGCTGTTCAGCTTTTTGGTGCGGAAAGAGGTTTACGGCAACCGGCAAGCGCTGCTGCTGAAGGGCCTGCAGCCCGACAAAAGGTACCGGCTCAAGGAAATCAACCGCGAGAGCGGGGGATGGTCGCGCTTCGCAGAGTACGAGGGAAAATCGTTCAGCGGCGAGTACCTGATGACGGTGGGGCTGCGCTTCGCCATGTACAACGAGTACGAAAGCGTGGTGGTGCAGCTGCAACGCGAGGAGTAATTTACAGAAGA
>JAISLN010000149.1 GCA_031290835.1 Prevotellaceae bacterium | reverse complement strand
AAAAATAACGCCAACATCGAATTTATAGGCATCGCGTGCAGCGAGCAAAGCGATGAAAAATGGACGAAAGCAATAGAAAATGACAAGCTGACGTGGATACACCTGAACGATTCCCACTCGGAAAATGGCAAGTCAATTCAGAAGCAGTATGCCATTCGCGGAGTACCTACCGCCATGCTCGTTTCGCCCGAAGGAGCCATACTGTATAGGGAGCATCCGGTATCCATTATACCAAAAGTAAAATCTACCGTTCTCAATTAGCGCCGAACGTTGGCCGCAGCAGCTTGGCGCTTCATCTAAAATACCGGCCTCGACAGCATCTCCGAGAGCCTTGTGCGCACCTTGCTTAGCTCGCCAAGCTTGAGCAGCAGCGCGTCCAGCTCTTCGCCGCTTTTACCCTCCAAGTCCGCCTGAAGGCGCATGATGGCCTGCGTAACGATTTTGGACTTGTACACGTTAATGGCCTTGGGCACCTCTACCCGCAGGCGGTCTTCTTCGATGTCGGGGCTGTCGGGCTGTTTCCAAATTTTGCTGAGCGTATATTTTTCCGAAAGCAGGTCGATGGCCAGCTCGCATATTTGCTGGTTGGGGTGGTTGATAAAGTGCCGCACATCTACGGTTTCCGATGCCTCAAGCAGCTTTTGGTACTCCTCAAAAATCTGCCGGTACACTAAGTTCTGAAGGTTGAGGTCTTCGCCCGCAATTTCGCTGATGATGTAGGCGCTTACGCGAACGCCAAAGCAGAATTGGTTGCCAAACCGGAGCAGCAGGTAGATGAGCTCGCGCTCCTGTTCCCGACAAAAAACGTTCTCCACAAACGCCGGAATGGCGGGCGTGTGCAGCGCTTCTTCGGGCGGTGCGGCGTCGCCATCGGTTGGCGGCTGAGGGGCGCGGGGCGCAGGCGCGGGGCGCGCATCGTCGTACAGCTTTTTACGGCGCAGCTTGGCCACCTCGTCGGTGAGCACATCCTCGCCAATCTCCATGAGCTTGCCGCACTCCCTGATGTACACGCTGCGCGGAATGGCTTCGGGGATAACCGCAATGCTGCGCACAATGTCGGTGATGACTTCCGCCCGCTTTATGGGGTCGCTTTTGGAGTCGGAAAGCAGAATTTTTGTCTTGAAGGAGATGAAATCTTCCTCGTGTTGGCTGATGAAGTCCGTAAATTCGGTAACGCTGTGGCTTTTGGCAAACGAATCGGGGTCTTCGCCGTCGGGCAGCAGGAGGGTTTTCACGTTAAGCCCCTCCTCCAGCAGCATGTCAATACCGCGCAGGGAAGCTTTTATGCCCGCCGCGTCGCCGTCGTACAGCACGGTAACGTTTGGCGTAAAGCGCTTGATGAGGCGTATCTGTTCGGTGGTGAGCGAGGTGCCGCTCGACGCCACCACGTTGCCAATCCCCGCTTGGTGCATCGAGATGACGTCGGTGTAGCCTTCCACCAAAAAGCACTTATCGCTCTGCATCATGGCTTTTTTGGCAAAGTAGATGCCGTAAAGCGTGTTGCTCTTGTGGTATATTTCGCTTTCGGGCGAGTTGACGTACTTTGGCGTGGACTTGTCGGTTTTGAGCGTCCGCCCGCCAAAACCGATAACCCTGCCGCTGATGGAGTGTATCGGAAAAATGACGCGGCCAAAGAAGCGGTCAACCAGCTCTCCGCTTTCGCGCTCAACGGAAAGCCCGGTTTTTACCAGAAATTCTTTTTTGTAGCCGTCGCGCAGGGCGGTACCGGAAAAGGCGGCGCGGCTGTCGAGGCAGTAGCCCAGCTGAAACTTGCTGATGGTGGCCTCCGTAAATCCGCGCTCGGCAAAGTAGGTCATGCCGATGTTTTTCCCGTCCACGTGGCTGTGCAGGATTTTGGTGAAGTAGTCCTGAGCGTAGGCCACGGTAATCATCATGCTTTCGCGGTCGTTGTTGTGCTGCTGCTCTTCGGGCGAAAGCTCCCGCTCCTTAACGTCGATGTTGTACTTTTTTGCCACCACCTTGAGCGCCTCCCAGTAGGTCAGGTTTTCGTGCGCCATCACAAAGGTAACGGCCGTTCCCGCCTTCCCGCAGCCAAAGCACTTGAAGATGCCCCTTGCGGGCGATACGGAAAACGAGGGCGTTTTTTCGTTGTGAAACGGGCAGCACGCGGTGTAGTTGGCGCCGCGCTTTTTGAGCGTGATGTAGTCGCCTATCACGTCCTCAATGCGGGCTGCGTCCATAATGCGGTCTATGGTGGCTTGGTCTATCATCGTGGGGAGAAATAGGTTTACAGCCCTGTCAGCCGTTTTATTTCGCTAAGCTTGTTCAGCGCCTCAAGCGGCGTGAGCGTATTCACGTCGGTGTTTTTGATTTGGTCGCGAATTTGCGACAGCACGGGGTCGTCCAGCTGAAAGAACGACAGCTGCACGCCTTCGCCGCTGATTTTTTTTGCGCCTTCTTTTGCGGCGCTTTTCGGGAGCGCCGCCGCGCCTTTTTGCTCCAGCGTCCGCAGCAGCTCGTGGGCGCGTCCCACCACGCTCTTGGGCATGCCCGCCATTTGCGCCACGTGAATACCAAAGCTGTGGGCGCTGCCGCCGCGCACCAGCTTGCGCAGGAATATTACCTTGTTGTCCGCCTCCTTGATGGCGATGTTGTAGTTTTTTACGCGGGCAAATGTCTCCTCCAGCTCGTTGAGCTCGTGGTAGTGCGTGGCAAAAAGCGTTTTTGCCCTGGCCGTGGGGTGGTCGTGAATGTACTCTACCATGGCGCGGGCAATAGAAATACCGTCGTAGGTGCTTGTTCCGCGGCCGATTTCGTCGAGCAGTATCAGGCTTTTGCCCGAAAGGTTGTTGAGTATGCTTGCGGCTTCCTGCATTTCTACCATAAAGGTGGATTCGCCCTGCGAAATGTTGTCCGACGCGCCCACGCGGGTAAATATCTTATCCACTATTCCCATCGTTACCTCCTCTGCGGGGACGTAGCACCCCACCTGCGCCATGAGCACAATGAGCGCCGTTTGCCGCAGCAGGGCGGACTTTCCCGCCATGTTGGGTCCCGTGAGGATGATGATTTGCTGTTCGCTGTCGTCGAGCACAATATCGTTGGCCACAAAGGTTTCGCCGGGGGGCAGCAGCAGCTCTATTACCGGATGCCTGCCCTGTTTTATGTGCAGCGCGTTTCGGTCGTCAAACGCAGGGCGGCAGTAGCCGCGCTCGGCGGAGATGGCGGCAAAGCACAGCAGGCAATCCAGCTGCGCCACCAGCGTTGCGTTGTGCTGAATGGGGGCAACGTACTCCAGCAGGCTTACCACCAATGCGCTAAACGTTTGCTGTTCCAGCGTGAGAATTTTCCCCTCCGCCCCGAGAATCTTATCCTCGTAAGCCTTTATTTCCTCCGTGATGTAGCGCTCTGCCGAGGCCACAGTTTGCTTGCGTATCCACTCCGGCGGCACCTTGCTTTTGTGGGTATTGCGCACCTCAATGTAGTAGCCGAATACGTTGTTGAAGTTAATCTTTAGCGAGGGTATTCCCGTCCGCTCCGCCTCCCGTTGCTGTATTTCGAGCAGGTAATCTTTTCCGCCGCGCATGATTTTGCGCAGCTCGTCCAGCTCTTCGTTCACGCCGTCGGCCACCACGGCGCCTTTGCCCAGCTGCGCGGCCGGCTCCGGCAGGATTTGCGCTTCAATGGCTTCGCAGATGCTTTTGCAGGGGTTGAGCTGTTCGGCTATCCGCGCAAAATTTTTTTCGTTTACGTCGGCGCACAGCGTTTTTATTTGCTCTACAGCCCGGAGCGCCCGCGACAGGTGCACCAGCTCGCGCGGGTTGATGCGCCCCACGGCCGCTTTGGAAATAATCCGCTCCAAGTCGCCCACCTCGCGCACGTGCTTGGCAAGCTCCTCGCTCAGCGTGGGGTGGCGAATGAAGCAGCCCACCATGTCCAGCCGCGAGTTGATTTGCTGCACCTCTTTGAGCGGGAGCGAAATCCACCGGCGGAGCAGGCGGCCGCCCATGGGCGAAATGGTGCGGTCGAGGCAGCTCAGCAGCGTGCGAGCCCCCTCGCTTGGCGACGAAAACAGCTCAAGGTTGCGCACCGTAAACTTGTCGAGCCACACGTAGCGGTCTTCGTCCAGCCGGGAGAGCTGCGAAATATGCTTCACCTGCGTGTGTTGGGTAAATTCGAGGTAGAACAGGATGGCGCCGGCGGCAACAACGCCGCTCTTCAGCTCGTCAACGCCAAAACCCTTAAGCGACGGTACCTGAAAGTGGGTGAGCAGCTTGTCGTGCGCGGCTTCCGGCGCAAAAGCCCACTCGTCCAGCTTGTTGGTGTAGAACTTGGCGCCAAAGTTTTCAACAAAAACGGCTTCTTTGCCCTTTTCAAAAAGCACCTCCTTGGGGGTAAAGTTGGTCAGGAGCTTGTCGATGTAGTCAAAGCTGCCCTCCGCAGCGTAAAATTCGCCCGTAGAAACATCAAGAAAAGCAACGCCCGCGCCCGTTTGGGTGAGATGCACGCAGGCAAGAAAGTTATTCTCCTTGTTCTCCAGCGCGTTGTCGTTAATGGTAATGCCGGGCGTAACCAGCTCCGTAACGCCGCGCTTCACAACGCCCTTGGCCAGCTTGGGGTCTTCGAGCTGATCGCACACCGCCACGCGCTGCCCGGCGCGAACAAGCTTGGGCAGGTAGGTTTCGATGGCGTGGTGCGGAAATCCCGCCAGCTCTACAAAGGAGGCAGAGCCGTTGGCGCGGTGGGTGAGCGTAATACCCAGAATTTCGCTCGACTTGATGGCGTCTTCACCAAAAGTTTCGTAAAAATCGCCTACACGAAAAAGCAGCAGCGCGTCGGGATACTTGGCTTTGAACGCGTAGTACTGCCGCATCATGGGAGTTTCTGCGTATTTTTTCTCCGGTGCCATTTTAGATAAAGTGTATAAGGGCACAAAGGTACGCAAAATTCCCCAACTACGCGCAGCCGCAAAGCGGTTAATTTTCCGC
>JAISLN010000148.1 GCA_031290835.1 Prevotellaceae bacterium | reverse complement strand
TATGCCGTTGGGGATGGAGCTGCGGCTGCCGGGGACGATTTTGTCCCACGTCCACCCCACAAAGGTGGAGAGCTCTGCAACGGCGCGGCTCACCACGAAGTCAAACTTTTGCGGCAGCGCCTCCACCCGCGCCTGCACCACCTGCACGTTGCGCAGCCCCAGCGCAGCGGCGATTTCCTTTACCGCCGCTACTTTTTTCCCAACCGAATCCGCAAGCGTGAAGCGGCACTGCGGAAAGGCGATGGCAAGCGGTATGCCGGGGAATCCGCCGCCTGTGCCTGCGTCCAGCACCGTGGCTTCGTTGGCCAGCTGCGCCACCTTGGCAATGGCGAGCGAGTGCAGCACGTGCCGCTCGTAGAGCCCGTCGATGTCCCTGCGCGAGATAAGGTTGAGGCGCTCGTTCCAGCGGCGGTACAGCGGCTCCAGCTGCCGCAGCTGCCGCAGGCTATTGGGCGCAAGATCCGGAAAATATTTTTCTACAGCAAGCAACGAGCGCAGGATTTACGGTTCAAAAAAAAATTGAGGCAATTGCTAAGGAAGCAACAAAAGTACAAAATTGGCTTTGATTCTCCAACAGCCATTTTTTTGGCTTTATGCGGTTGCCACACCCTGAAAAAGCTGACAAATTACGGTTAATTCTTTTTTTGGTGGTGCTATGAAAAATATCCGGCCACTCTACATGAGGAAGAAATCTTTATCTTTCACACTTCACTCTGTGCTATTCTGCGCATTCATTTTGCTGAAGCTCCGCTTGGTTCCGGATTGGCTTCGCCGAGAGCCGCTTCGTTGCGATTTCCCGTAGGAAAATAATATCAATAAAAAAATATGCTACCCCCTAGCGCCCATAGCCCTACGGGTAGGGTGTTCAGAGGTACGAAATTTTTCTTCCGAAAATTGAGCTGAAAAAGGAGGTAGCGAAAACCTCATTTTCACCTAATTTCTCAAACAAAACGGCCTCAGTAGCCATGAAATACGCCACCTACAACCCCCGCCGTCATTCCGAGCGTAGCGAGGAAGTTCCTCGCATCCCACCTGCCCCCTGCGGCGGTGGTATGCGGCGAGCGGTATGCGGCGGGCGGTATGCGGCGGGCGGTGTGCGGCGGGCGGTATGCGGCGGTGGTATGCGGCGGGCGGTGTGCAGCGGGCGGCGGGCGGCGGGCGGTATGCGGGGAGATTCCTCGCTTCGCTCGGAATGACGGTGGCTACGAACGGCTGCCCTGAGCTCTGCGGCGAATGGCGCCGCAGAGCTTCGATTTCCCGTAGGGAAATAATATCAATAGAAAAAACGTCGTTCCTCTTGTTCCCGATTTCCCGTAGGGAATTCATAGAAAGCGCCGAAATTAAAGCCCTCCGGGTAGGGTGTGCAAACCTGCGCAATTTTTCCGCTTATTTTTTCCGAATTATTTTACTCAACAACCTCATTTCTACCTTTTTCCGAATAATTTTCGGAAGAAAAATTTCGCGCCTTTTGAGCACCCCACCCGCAGGGGCTACATTTTTGTAGAAAATGCCCATTTTCTCCTACATTTTTGTAGGAAAAGGATTTGTCATAGAAGTACGTTTTTTAATTAATATGTTGGCAATAAGCAACATAATTGTCTTGGCGCGGTATTTGTAATAGGTAGCAACGGGAAGGGTAAGAATTGGCGGCGCCGAGCTCCTCGTCGGAATGAGGGGTGGAGGGGTAAAAAATGGGGTTTTAAGCGGTATTTTTTTTGGAATGCGTTATCTGCAGGTATTTATAACGGGAACTTGGTGCGGGTTAAAGTAGTTGGCGGATAGCAGGTTGAATTTTCACCAAAAGCCCTTCACCGCCGTCATTCCGACCGGAGGGCGCGAGGCGCGAGCGCACGAAGCGGAGGAATCTCCCCGCAAACCACCGTCGTCCGTCGCTGCAAGGGGGCCGGTGCAGGTGCGGGGAGATTCCTCGGCTGCGCTCGGAATGACGGCAGGGAACGAGCGCACGAAGCGGAGGAATGACGGCGGGGAAGAACTTTTGGGGCAACCCCAATTCAAAATTCAAAATTTAAAATTCAAAATTTCATTTGCTATGAGAAGAAAAAGAATTTTTGCAGCAATGGCAGGCATTATGGTTTGCGCTGCGGCGTGCTCCGGCACGAAGGACAACGAAGAGGCCCCAACGGGCGCTGCGGAAACGGGTACCGTAACCGACATAGACGGCAACACCTACACCACCGTGAAAATCGGCGCCCGCTGGTGGATGGCGGAAAACCTCCGAACCTACCGCTTCAGAAACGGCGACGAAATTACGCGCTACCCGCACGAGCAATTCGCGCCCGCCTCGGACAACCCCGTGAGCAGCACCGCCAACCGCGCGGGCAGCACCGGCGGCTCAAAGTACGACGGCGTAGTGCACTTTGCCTTTCCCAACAACGACTCCGCCAACGTGGCGACCTACGGCTTGGGCTACACATGGTTTGCGGCGGTGGACGAGCGCGGGCTCTGCCCCGAAGGTTGGACGCTGCCCGACACCGGTATGTGGTACGAGCTGTGCCTTGCGAGCGGCATTGGCGGCCGCGACAGGGAAAACCCCGAAACGTGGACGGACGTTGCCCCCGCCCTAAAGACGGATTCCCTCTGGATACGCGACAGCACAAGCACCTCAACGGTCGCAACCAACAAGCTCGGCTTCAGCATTGTGCCCGCAGGCGACTTGTCCGCCTGGGGGTTTGCGGGGTTTGGCGCGTTTGCGCGGTTTTGGACGCCCAGCTACGTGCACCACGACAGCACGGGATGGGGCCGACGCTACATGGAGTTCAGCTACAGGCACGACGATATGTGGCGCGGGCAGTACCGGAGCAACAGCTGCATCAGCATACGCTGCGTAAAGCTGTAGCAGCGCGACATGCAGCTCCTTTGGCCAGCGAATTTTACAGCATGGGCCGGCACAGGCGGCTCTATTATTAACCATTATTAATTATCTAAAACATTTTTTACTGTGAAAAAGAGGAAGAAAAGACTTCGAAGCTGCCTCAGGGCAACAGCGGGCGTTGCGACGATGCTCGGGCTTGCGGCGGCCATGAACGCGCAGGCAGGCGCCGTAACCGACGTTGACGGAAACGTGTACCAAACAATGAACATCAACGGCGTGGAGTGGATGATAGAAAACCTGAAGGTGCGACACTACCAAGACGGCAGCGCTATCACCTACGACCCCAACCCGCAAACCTCGTCGGCAGACGACTGGAGAGGCTACTACAAGTACCCCAACGGCGACCCGGCTAACGCGGCAGCCTACGGGTTGCTCTACTCGTGGGGCGCGGCGTTTGACGAAAACGGCGGCGTTCCCGTCCCCAAGCCCATTTGCCCCGACAGCAGCTGGGCGGTACCTACGCTCGACGATTGGCGGGCGATTGAGCTCCTGCCCGCAGGCTTCAACCCGCAGTACGCGGGCGACTGCAACGCCACCGGATACACCCAATTTTTGGGGCAGCTACGCGCATGGACTGCCACCCTAGTGATGCCCGGAACGGGCGCAGGAGCCTACTACATGCTGGTAGATACGGCGCAACCGGGCGCGGCAAGGCAGGAGCAATACCGCAACGTGAATACAGCGTCGATACGCTGCATCAGCCGAAATGCGCCGGGGCCGGGAACGCAAACCGTGGACCTGCCGACAATCAGCGGCAGCTTGCAGGCAAGCATTCGGCAGGTGTACAAAGGGGCGCTCAGCGACGTCGGCACGCTGGTGGTGCACGCCGGAACCATAGCGAATGCTGACTATGCCTTCATTGGCGACAGCCTCGACGGGATAGCTACGGTGGCGCTGCTGGATAGCGTTACCTCGGCAACCGGAGACCTTCCCGAAGGAAGCTTTGCCGGGAAAGACTACCTGCAAACCGTAACGCTGCCAACCAACATTACCAGCATTGGCCCAAGAACTTTTACGGGTTCTTCGGCGCTGACTTCGGTTAACCTCTACAGCACGCAGGCAACCATCGTTGGCGTTTCCGCTTTTCAAAATTGTACCTCCCTGAAGTACATCGGGCTGCCCGCTACTTTGAGCATACTTGGCGTAGATGCATTCAATGGTTGTAGTATGCTGGATTTTATTGAAATACCGGCTAATATGACTTTTATTAGGTTACGCGCATTCGCTGGGTGCACGGCACTACGCTACGTAGCTATAGCGGATTCAACTCCACCACAGGTAGTTTCCGGCGCCTTTCCTTCCGGAATCCCCTTGTATGTTCCAAGTGGGTATGTATCAACTTATAGCAATTGGGGAGGAGGTAGATGGTCGTCTATAACGGGAATAGTTGATATTCTCGGCACGCTGGACGTTTCCATTTACTCCATGTATCAGGATAACAGCAACTCGAAAGGCAGCTCGTTCCCGATAGGTACCAACATGAGCGCTAACCTTGCCAAGATACGGGTGCTTACCAAGTTTGGCGACCTAAGCGCGGTACCGGCT
This sequence comes from Prevotellaceae bacterium, assembly GCA_031290835.1. GTDB lineage: Bacteria > Bacteroidota > Bacteroidia > Bacteroidales > UBA932 > JAITMY01. The sequence goes on along the minus strand of JAISLN010000148.1, from coordinate 10,480 downwards.
GATATGGATTCGGTTTGGGTTTCGATTTTTGCCATCGCCGCAAGCAGCGCTACGAATCCGCTGTCTGTGTCGCTCTTCCGCCTCGACCCAAGCAAGTCGTGGACGGAGGGCTCCTCCAACGCCGACGGCTCGCCGGGTACCGGCGTTCCGGCTACCCCCAACGACGCTACGTGGATACACAACATTTTTAATACAAGCACGTGGAATAACCCCGGCGCCGACTTCTCCTCGCCGGCAAGCGCCACCCTGACCTTTACGGGCGACGTCGCCGGCGGACGCTACATAGTAATATCCGGCGCAGGCCTGCGGACCGATGTTGCCAATTGGGCAAGCAACCCCACCTCCAACAACGGCTGGATAGCTATAGGCAACGAAACCGAAATTTCATCAAACATTGTGATAAGCTCGCGCGAAGCGCGGCAGGCGCCTCTCTACAGGCCGAGAATACGAATATTTACGCCAAGCTAATACCAATGCTATTTTGTGGAGTAACCGTAGAAACGTGGCGTGACGCCGCGTTTCTACAATCCACAATTAAATAAAAATTTAATAAACTATGAAAAATATGAACGCTATGAAGCGCATAAAAATGCTGCTCGCCGCGCTATGCCTGCTGATGGGCATAGGCATACAGACGGTAGGCGCTATAAATTTAAGCCAGTATGTGGGAACATACACTTTTTACAACGGCAATTTTCAGTATGAGTACACTGCGGATAGCGTACTTATAGTAACAACCCTAACAGGTTTCGGCGATTTGGATGGGGACGCAATGTACAACAACGGCATGACCCCTCCATGGGAGGATTTTTTTTGGGGAGTGAGGAAAATAATAGTAGGAGAAGGAATCACAAGGATTGGACAATATACTTTCCTAATGATACCTTATCTTGACACCTTTATAATGGCAAATACGGTGACAGAACTAGGGGATGATGCCATAAGTGAGAACGAAAACATTTCCTCGTTAACGCTGTCAAAAAGGTTGGAAACAATAGGTAAAAATGCTCTTAGTGGCGCCTATTCACTTCGCGAGTTAGAGCTGCCTCAAAGCTTAAAAACAATTGAAGATGGTGGATTGCTGGGGCTTGCCAACTGTAGGACGGATGTTCACTGGCAAACGCCTTTAGCGAATGTTCATGCAAACGCCTTTAGGAGCAAGGGAGTCAACACAAACGATACGCTCTACGTCCCTGTAGGCACGAGAACGCTGTATGAAAATGCTCCCGTATGGAAAGGTTTTGCAGGCATTGTGGAGAGAACGGAAACGCAGTACTACAACGTAGCCTTTGACGCGCAGGGCGGTAGCGCGGTAGATACCCTGTACTGGGTAGAGGGCGGGCAGCCTATTTTTGCCAAAATACCCGACGCGCCTACCCGCGAGGGCTTTACGTTTGGCGGCTGGTACACCGACCGGTGGCGCTACGCCAACCCGTGGGATTTTGAGGCGGACACGGTGGTATCGGACGTCACGCTCTACGCCAAGTGGTCGAAAAACCTCACGGGCACGGTAACGGACGTTGACGGCAACCTATACAAGACCTGCATCTTTGGCAACACCGAGTGGATGGTGGAAAATCTCCGCGTAACGCGCTACAACGACAGCTCGCCCATTCCCTACGACGGCAGCGGCTCAACTTCCGGCTCCGGCACAGGTCAGGGCGGGCTAACGGACTTGCAGTCCTACTACAAGTACCCCAACGGCGATTCGGCAAGCGTGGCCGCCTACGGCCTGCTGTACTCGTGGAACGTGGCCTTTGCCACAGACGGCGACGGCGCAAAAAACATTGCGCCCAAAACGGTAGCGCCCCTCGCGCTGTGCCCCGAAGGGTGGCGCGTGCCCAAGCGTAGCGACTGGGCTAAGCTCGGCAACGCCTCGTACAACGGCGATTTGCTAACGGTTGCGAATATCCCCGATTCGTTCAGCGTGCAGTATGCGGGCAACGTCAACACCTACGGCGTAGAGGGCTTTGATACTACCGCCATTACCCGCGGCGACGCCGGTAAGGTGCTTACCACGCCCTACGCCCGCTTCTGGACGCCCGAGCTGATGATGCCCGGCGCGGGATGGGGCTGCAAGTACATGTACATCAACAAGGCCGACTCTACCACCATTGGGCAATCGAACTACCGCAACACCAACTGCGTTTCGCTGCGCTGCATCCGTAGCGTTGAGTACCACAGCTACACCGTTACCTTCGACGCGAAAGGCGGTAGCGCCGTGGCGCCGATTACCGTAGAGGAAGAAAACCCGATAGCCGCGCCGGAAGCGCCCGTAAAGCCCGACTCTGCGTTTGCGGGCTGGTACGTTTCCGAAAGCTACGATACGGCGTGGAATTTTGGCGCCTCGCTGGTGGTATCGGACACCACGCTCTACGCCAAGTGGATATCCATCAGCACCGACAGCACCATCAGCGTCGGCGAAGGCGAAGAGCCGCTTCCGGGGGTAACCGGCGTAGCCGGAGAGCCGACGTCGGGGGTATCGGTAGCCATCTACCCAAATCCCGCAGGCGAAACGCTCCACGTCAACGGCTTGAGCGGCGCCACCACGCTAACGCTGTACGACTTGTCGGGTAACGTCATTATACCCGCCAAATCGGTGAGCACAGGCGCGGCTATCTCGCTCGCACCGCTACCTGCAGGAATGTACTTTGTCAAAATCGGCCATAAAACGCTGAAGCTGCTGAAGAAATAGCCGGAACGGCAGGTTGGAATTACGGAATTAGGAGCTACGAATGACGAACAGCTCGGATTTTGTAGCTCCTAATTCTTAATTAATAAATTAATGAAGGGCATTGCCATGAACAATACAAGCAAAATTCTATCCATCCTTGCGCTTTTCTTTGCCTCCTGTCAGCAAGAGGGCGGCGAAGAAGAAACGCCCGTAGCTGCCGAAAAAGGCGCCTACGATTTAAAAGAGTATAAGGTGGAGCGCCATCCTCCGGTAGTTCGCAACGGCTTTGGCATGGATATTTACCATTCGGGCGGCTCCGAGCTGGATACCCTCTACCTCGACACGGAGCTTCCGCCGTGGCACCCCAACAACCCTACAGCCGAAGGCAGCGCCATTTTGCGCCGCGCAAAAGGAAGCGGCGAGCCGGCGAGCTTTGAGTACGACCTGCTCTTCTACAACGAGTACGCCTACACTCCGCAGGTTACCGGCGACTACAGCAACACGGGCTTTCCGGTCATTTTTATGTACGCCGACCCCGCCAACGCCGCCAAGAGCACCAAGGCGGCCATGGTGGGTCAGGGCATTGCCTGCTTCAGCGCCTTTACCGCCGACAGCATCGCGCGGCACCTCCACCGCCTGCGCTCGGACTCGCTCGTCAACCTCGACGCCCACCGCACGGAGATACACAGCAAGACGGTGAACGGAAAGATACTCCTGCGCGAAAATGCCGAAGCGCTGTACAACAGCTTGGTTATCGGCAACAAGTTCCGCCCCAACGTCGGGCACGTCTTCGACCTGCCCGACGTGAGCGACGAGGCGCAGGTGGCAATGCAGCCCGTTTTTTTGGTGCAAACCCGCGAAGGGCTATTTGCCAAATTTATGGTAACGCGCTTCAAGGGCGTAGGCATGGACACGCAGAAGGCAAATGTGCAGTGGCAGGCGCTGAAAACCGAGTAGAATAACGCTAATACGCCGCCAAAAAATGGAAAAAAAATGAAAAATATACGCCGAAATTCTCCGTACTTCCTGCTCGCCGCGCTTCTTGCCGCCGGCGGGGGCGTTTTTGCCCGACAAATTACCGACATGGCGGGTAGAACGGTGAGCGTTCCCGACGTCATCACGCGGGTAATCCCGTACGACTACAAAACCAACCTGCTGCTGTTTCCGCTGGCGGGGGAAAAGATGCAGGCCAAAGCCATCTCCATGAACGCGCTGATGCACAGCGCCTCCATGCGCTACGGTGGCGGAGAGTTTGCCAAGCTCCGCGAGGTAGATACGCGAAACGCCGAGGAGGTGCTGAAGCTCAAGCCGGAAGTGATAGTTGTCGGTTCATTTACCGACGATGTGGGGGCAATTGAAGGGTACGCAGCATTTTCGGAAAAGGTAAAGATACCGCTGGTGGTGGTCGATTTGGAGCTGATGAAGCTGGATACCACCATGCTTTTTCTCGGCCACCTGCTGAACAGGGTAGGCGAGGCTTCACGGTGCGCCGCCTTTATCCGCGCCATCTACGCCGACGTGGCGCGGCTTACAAAAAATCCGGCCGCCAAAAGGGTTTACCTAGCCAACGACCCCAACGGTCTGCGCACGGCGCCGAGCGCAGGCAACCATGCCCGGCTCTTTGACATTATGAAGCTGAGCAACGTGGCGCAGCTGCCGCCGGACGCAAAAGGCTATGCCAACGTTTCCATTGAGCAGGTGCTGATATGGAATCCCGAATATATTTTTTGCGTGGGAGAGGGCGAAGCAAGCCCCTACCGCACCATCCTCAAGTCGGCGCGCTGGCGAACGCTGGCGGCAACCCGGCAAAAGCAGGTCTTCTTTGTCCCCTGCAAGCCCTACTCGTGGTTTGACATGCCGCCATCCGTCAACCGGATTTTGGGGCTGATATGGTTTTGTAAAATTTTTTATAATTACCCGGAGGAAGTTGCCAAAGAAAAGGTAACGACGTTTTACCGGATTTTCTATAAGCATTCCCTGAGCGACAAGGAGTATGCCGCGCTGTACCAATGGACATGAGGCTGAGCATAAGTAGCCGCTTTGCGCGTATCGCCGCGCTCCTGCCGCTCTTTTTGCCCGGCAGCTTCTCCAACCTGCCTGCGCAGCGGCTGAAGGATACGCTCCGCATAGCGGCGGTGGAGGTGGTGAAAGAGCCTCCCCGCATCACCTTTACGCAAAGCTACTCGGCAACAAGCATCAGCGAAGCGGTGATGGAGGAAAAAATAGCCACCTCCCTGATTGACGTGCTGGAGCAAGTGCCGGGTATCACCAAGCGCGGCGAATACCACTCGCCCATTGCGCTGCGCGGCTTGGGCGGTAAGCGCCTGCTCATTACCAAAGACGGCAACCGGCGCATGGGCAACTTTTCCGGCGGCTTTATGGGGCAGGGGGTCAACATCTACGAGCTGGCCAAAGTGGAGGTTATCAAAGGCCCGGCTTCGGTAAAGTACGGGCCGGGAGCCATCACCGGCATTATCAACATGGAAAGCAAAAAACCTTTTCTGAAGCCGGGCTGGCACGGGCGCGCGCAGGCCTCATACGGCGCAAACAACAGCGAGCTAAGCGGCTTGGGTAGCATTGCGCGGGCAAGCCTCGACCATGCTTTTTCCGTTTCGGCGCGCTACCGGAAGGCCACCGATTTTTACTACGGAAAACACGTGCAGGCCCAAAATTCGGAGTTTACCGATAGGGATGTACGCGCCGCATACGCCTGGGAGGGCAACAGCTCCATCATGGTAGATGCAGAAGCAGAGGCGCATCTGGGAGGACCTTGGGGGCGACCGCTTGGCTTTAACGGAACGAAGTACATGCGGATGTATAACCAACACGACAACTCGTGGCACTCCTCCGCCACCATCCGCTGGACGCCGGAGCAGCGCATAGACCGAATGGAGCTCTCCGCCTACTACGACCGAGAGTATCGTCGGCAAATAAAAGATTCTTACGATGTGGGCAGCGGCCTCCTCTCCTACCGCGAGGATGTGCGCTACAATAGCTACTACGGCGGATGGCGCACCATGTCGGTGTGGAAGCCGCGCACCGGGTGGGAGGTGAGCGCCGGTACGGATGGCGTGTACTACCGCATCGAATCGCCAACCGAGTACGCGGACTACTTTTTATCGGCAACCGTCAGCAACCGCGTATCAAAGGATGCAGGCGTATTTCTGTCGGGGATATTTGCGGAATCGGAGTACAAATCGCCGGACGACAAGCTGAAAATCCGCTTAGGCCTGCGCACGGACTACTCGCGGATCAACGAGGGCGAGGTGCACGACACAGCGCGGCTCACCGGCAGGCAAAGCAGCGTGCTTGCATGGAACGGCACGTCGGGCGTGGTGTATCAGGTAGCGCCCGGCCTGTTTGCTTCGGCGCAGGTAGCCCGCTCATGCCGCATGCCCGACGCCTCGGAAATGTTTGTCATTACGTCGGGTTCCGACGGCGTGATTCACGGCAACCCGCGCTTAGACCCGGAGTACGGCCTGAATCTCGACGCCGGATTACGGGGGCTATGGGGAATTGCCACGTTTGACTTGAGCCTATTTTGTAATTTTTTGCATAGCTTCATCTCGCTGGAGTACTGGCAAAATTCAGGGCATAAAGGCGTCAACTACACCTACCTGAATATCGACAAATCGAGGATACTTGGCGCGGAGCTGTCGCTTAGCGCAAGGTGGGCGGATTTGTTCGGCGCGCGCAACCGTATCATCTACAACGGCGCCTTTGTTTACACGCGGGGCGACAAGCTGACCGGAACGTCCGGCTGGTTTTCCGTCGGCGTACCCTTACGCACCATTCCGCCGTTCAACTTCAACCAAGAGCTGACGTTCAGGCGAATTATCAGCTCGTCGCAATCGTTTTACGCAGGCGTTGACGTCCGCTACTACACCGCGCAAACCCGCATTGCCCCCTCCGGCGACGGCGGATATGTTTCGCCATCCTACTGCCTCTTAGGCGCTTCGGCAGGCTACGTGCTGCGAAAAAGCCTCAAGTGGGACGTCAAGCTCAAAGCCGACAACCTCGCGGATAGCCAATACCGCCCATTTGAAACCATCATTTACGGAATGGGGCGGAACTTTAAGCTGCTGCTGACGGTGGATTTTTAGCGCACTTTCATAAGCCCAAAATGTCCATTAGGAGCATTAGCTCGTTGAAAAAACGCTTGTTTTTTAGCTCTTGATAGAAAAAAATTCCGTCTGCTCTCTTTGCATCTCGGTAGGGATGCCTCTCTCGGAAGAAGCGTATCCCGTCGCCGCTCTACCGAGAGTCGCATCCCTACGGGATGCGGAAAACGTCGTTACGCGGCGTTTCTACCGAGAGACGCATCCTTACGGGATGCGGAAAACGTCGTTACGCGGCGTTTCTACCGAGAGCCGCATCCTTGCGGGATGCGGAAAACGTCGTTACTTTGCATCCCGTAGGGTAGGGTGTTCAGAGGGTACGAAATTTTTCTTCCGAAAATTGAGCTGAAAAAGGAGGTAGCGAAAACCTCATTTTTACCTAATTTCTCAAACAAAACCACCTCAGTAGCAAAAATATATGATGTAAACAATAACCTCATTACCTCATTGTTTGCTCGCAGCATAGCTCAATGAGGTTAATGAGGTTGGGTTGCAGGTGGCGTATTCCATGGCTACTGAGGCCGTTTTGTTTGTGAAATTAGGTTGTTGAAGCAATTTTAATTTTGGCACAAATCAGCGAAAAAAATTACGCAGGTTTGCACACCCTATCCGTAGGGATTATTCAGCTCGCGACAATTTGAAATGCACCCCACTTCAACATTAATCCCAAAATGTCCGGTAGGAGCATTAGCTCTCTAATGAATATCCATTAGGAATCTAAAGATGAAAAAATGCTTATTAAAGATAGCTACTGTCTAATGGACATTTTGGGCTAAGTATAAGTCCCGTAGCGACGGCGCTTATTCGCAGGCTTTAGCCTGCGGAGCGCCGTCGCTGCGGGACTTTCCTTTATCATTTTAATTTTGAGTTTTTGCCTGTCCCACTGCTATTTTGAGCTGTTTTCTTCCCGCCTTACCTTCGAGGATGAGGTAGTAAATTCCGGGGTTTTCCGGCATTATGACTCCTGTAGTGTATAGCGCGGATGCTTTTCCGGTGGTCACCATTTTTCCTTGTACGTCAACGAGGAAGAAAGTTGTGTAGCGTTCTTCGTTTTGGTTTTCGTCAATGAGAAACTCCTCCTTGAGGTGTACAACGCTTCCTGTGGCAGCTGGGTTTGGGTAGAGCGCCATTCGTAGCGCTTTGTCTGCTACGCCGGGCGAGGGGTTGTAGGGGCACGTGGCGAGCCATGCTTCGCTGGTGTCCTGCAGCATTACCCTTATTTCCTCCGAGGGTGCTTCGGTGGATGGGAGAACGTAGTAGAAGTTGTTGTTGTTGGTGGAAACCCAGTATTCTCCTATTTTTCGCTGCCAGCTTGCGTTTTGGAAGTCGAAGCCGCCGTTGTACTCGGGGTTTTTGATAACCATGAGGAGCTTACCGCCGAGGTGCACGTGGACAATGCTGTCGAAGTTGTACTGCTTCTCCAGCCTCAGCGTGTACTGTTTTTCCTGTCCGAAGGGCGATGCGATGGAAATGATGGAGTCGAACAGGAATGGCCGGCTGGCGTCCACGAGCAGCGTGTTGTTGGGGATGTTGCTGGTTACGTATTCGGGCGTTGTAGCGAAAGATATTTGCAGCTCCTGAACGTCGTCGCCGCACGGTATGATGTAGTGTATGACCTCTTCGTTCACCGGGATGGGTGCTCCGTTTACTAGGATGCTGGTCACCTCGATTGGCGTAAGCTCCCATTTTGCGTATAGGGTTATGCTGTCTGTTACCGGATTTTGGTTAAAGCTCCATGCGGACGAAGCGGGGGTGGAGTCCCTGCACCATCCTATGAAGTCGTATCCGTTTCGGGAGGGGCTGGCGGGCTGCGCCGCCATTTCGCCTTCTACCAGCGTTTGGGGGTCAACGTCGCTGCCGCCTCTGCTGTCGAAAGTAACGGTGCATATTGGCAAGCTTGCATCTATCCATTTTGCGTAGATGGTGGTGTCGCAGGTTATGGTAGATGCGGCAAAGCTCCATGGGATGCTCCGCTCGGCGTTTGCGTACCATCCGGCAAAGACGTATTCCGGCCTTGTTGGGCTATCGGGGCGCACGGCCTTTCCGCCGCTGGGCGCTGTTTGCATGTCCACGGGGCTGCCGCGGTCGGCTTCGAAGGCAACGGTAAAGGAGTCGGCAGCGGTAGCGATGGCGGCGGAGTCGGCGGGAACAGCGATGGCTGCGGAGTCGGCAATGGCTGCGGAGTCGGCGATGGCAACGGAGTCGGCGATAGCGGCGGAGTCGGCGATGGCGACGGAGTCGGCGGCTTTACCTTCCGCGCGCCACTTTGCGTAGAATGTCCTGTTTCCTATGCTGCCGTTTGCGATGTAGGTCACCGGGTTGCCGGTAAAGGCGTCGTTTTCGTACCATCCGTCGAACGCATACCCTGTTCGCGCGGGCGCTTTCAGGGAGATGCTGCTGCTTGCGGTGGTGTATTCGTCGGGGTTTTCCGGGTCGTTTAGGCCGCCGTTCAGGTCGTAGGTAATGAGGTAGTACTTTGCGTTCCACTTGGCGTATAGCGTGAGGTTTCCGGTGGAGTTCTTTTCAATGGCGGTTAGCGGGCTACCGGTAAAGGCGTTGTTTTTGTACCACCCGGCAAACGTATATCCGGTTTGCGATGGGTCGTTGAGGGTTATGGCGTTGCTTTTTACGGTGTAGGTGGTTGGGTTGCCCGTGGCATTGCTTCCGCCGTACAGCTCGTAGGTAATGTAGTAGGAGGTAATCGTCCACTTTGCTTGGATTGTTTTTTCGCCCGTGCTACCCGGCTCGATGGCGGTTATTGCGGTTTTTTCGCCGAGCTCATTGTTTTCGTACCACCCGCCAAAGGTGTAGCCTGTTTTTGTTGGGGGTTGGAGGGTTATGCTGCTCTCCACGGTGTAGGATTCGGGGTTGAGCGGGCTGTTGTCGCTACCGTTTAGCTTGTAGGTGATGGGGTAGGATACGGTTGTCCACCGTGCGTACAGCGAGATGTTGCCGGTGGTTCCCCGTGTGATGGCGGTTAGCGTGTTGCCGCTAAAGTCGGCATTTTTGTACCAGCCCTTAAAGGTGTAGCCTGTTCGGGCGGGCGCCTGCAGGAGGGTAGTTGGGCTTTCCAAGGTGTAGCTGGTTGGGTTGCCGGTGCTGTTTTGACCTCCGTTGAGCTCGTAGGTAATGTCGTAAACCGTAATCGTCCACTTTGCCCGGATTGTTTTTTCGCCCGTGCTACCCGGCTCAATGGCGGTTATCGCGGTTTCGCCGAGCTCATCGCTTTCGTACCATCCGCCAAAGGTGTAGCCTGTTTTTGCGGGGGCATGGAGGGTTATGCTGCTCTCTACGGTGTAGCCGGTTGGGTTGCCGGTGCTGTTTTGACCTCCGTTGAGCTCGTAGGTGATGGTGTAGGTAATGGCAGTCCACTTGGCGTATAGGGTGATGTTTACGGTGCTACCCTGCGCGATGGCGGTTTTCGGGCTACCGGTAAAGTCGGCGTTTTCGTACCATCCGCCAAAGGTGTAGCCTGTTTTTGTGGCGGCCTGCAGGTTTACTATGCTGCTCTCCACGGTGTAGCCGGTGGGGTTGTCGGCGCTGTTTTGGCCACCGTTGAGCGCGTAGGTGATGGTGTAGGTTACGGGCGTCCACTTGGCGTATAGCGTAACGTTTTCGGTGCTTCCCTGCGCGATGGCGGCTTTCGGGCTACCGGTAAAGTCGGCGTTTTCGTACCATCCGTCAAAGG
>JAISLN010000147.1 GCA_031290835.1 Prevotellaceae bacterium | reverse complement strand
AAAATGAAAGGAATAATTCTTGCAGGAGGCAGCGCAACGCGCCTTTACCCGTTGTCTAAGGCTATATCGAAGCAAATCATGCCGGTGTACGACAAGCCTATGATTTACTACCCGCTCTCGTCGCTCATGCTGGCAAACATTCGCGAGGTGCTCGTCATTTCTACGCCGCGCGACCTCCCCGTGTTCAGGGAGCTGCTGGGTACCGGCGAGGAGTTGGGCATGAAGTTCGACTACGTGGTGCAGGAAAAGCCCAACGGGCTGGCGCAAGCTTTTGTGCTTGGTGCGCCGTTTGTAGGGAGCGACAAGGTTGCGCTTGTGCTTGGGGACAACCTGTTTTACGGGCAGGGTTTTAGCGGAATGCTCAAGCGAGCCGCCGCTATCGAAAAGGGAGCCTGCGTTTTTGGTTACGCCGTGAAAGACCCTCGCGCGTACGGCGTGGTAGAGTTTGCCCCCGACGGCAGGGTGCTGTCGCTGGAAGAAAAACCTCAGCAGCCAAAGTCAGAGTACGCTATTCCCGGCTTGTACTTTTACGACGCTACGGTGGTGGAGCGCGCCAAAAACCTGCAACCCTCGGCGCGCGGCGAATACGAAATCACCGACCTCAACAAAACCTACCTGAAGGAGGGGACGCTAAAAGTAGAAGTCTTCGGCAGGGGATTTGCGTGGCTCGACACCGGCAGCTGCGATAACCTCTTGGAAGCTTCAAATTTTGTGGCAACCATACAGAAGCGGCAGGGATTTTACGTTTCGTGCATCGAAGAAATAGCGTGGCGCAACGGTTGGATAAGCGCCGAGCAGCTCAGCGTGTTGGGCAAAAAGCTGGAAAAGACGGAATACGGCAAGTACCTGTTGGATTTGGCGGCCAAGCGCTAAAAATCATTGTAGAGCAGGTATTTTTTTCGTTGCTGCCTAAACTTTGCCAAGTCCGGCTGCCACGACGCGCGGATTTGCGCTGCGCTCATTCCCTGTTCTACCTGCTTTTGCAGCCGGCTGTTGCCGGCTAACTTCGAGAAAAAACCGGTAAAAAATTTCTCCCTCTTGGCAAAGTAGCGGTACGCCTCCAGCAAGTACTCCAGCTTGAGCTGACGCTGGCTAAGCAGCGAATCAATCGCAATTTCCCGAAAATCAATACCGTAGCAAGTTTTTTTTTCGTGAGGCGGATTTTTTGCCGCTCCCCGTATGCTTCGTGGCGTAAAGGTAAAATGCTTTTCGCGCCAATTGGGGTGCCCCAAAACTTGGAAGGGGAAATCGGTGCCGCGCCCTATGCTCATGGTTGTTCCCTCAAACAGGCAGAGCGACGGGTAGAGGTAAACCGAGCGCATGCCGGGCAAGTTAGGCGACGGCTTCACCGGCAGCCGGTACTCCTCTGCGCGGTTGTAATTTTCGCAGGCTACCACCGTAAGCCTGCACCGCACCCCGTTTTTTAGCCACCCCTCGCCGTTTATCATCAGCGCCAGCTCGCCCAGCGTCATGCCGTGCACAATGGGGATGGGGTGCATGCCGATGAATGAGCGGTATTTCGGCTCCAGAATTGGGCCGTCAACGTAGTGCCCGTTGGGATTGGGCCGGTCTAAAACGATAAGGGGGACGCCGTTTTCGGCGCACGATTCCATTACGTAGTGCAGCGTTGAGAGGTAGGTATAGAAGCGCACGCCCACGTCCTGTATGTCAAAAATCATGAGCTGTATGCCGCTCAGCTGCTCGCGCGACGGCTTTTTTGACGCTCCGTAAATGGAGGTTATTGCTACGCCGCTTTTTTTGTCCACGCCGTTTGCCACGTTTGCGCCGGCCTCCATCGTTCCTCTAAAGCCATGCTCCGGCGCATACACGCGAAGTACGCTCACGCCCCGCGCCCGCAGCGTATCCAGCAGGTGCACCCCGTTGACTAACGAGGTGTGGTTGGCCACCAGCCCCACCTTTTTGTTCTGCGTAAGCGGGATATACTCCGCCGTGCGCTCCGCGCCAACCCGCACGCCCGCAAGCGAGCTCTCCGCCGCCGCAAGCAGCGCAAGGAGCAAAAAAATCAGCCTGCGCATTGGTTCAAGAAGTTTACCAGCTGCCGAATAGCTTTTCCCCGATGGCTAATCCTGTTTTTTTCGTCCAAGCCCATTTCGGCAAAGGTAATGCCGTAGCCCAACGGACGAAAAAGAGGGTCGTAGCCAAAACCTTTATCTCCCGCTTTGTCGCGCATAATTTCGCCTTTCACTTCACCCCCAAAAAGATACTCTTTTCCATCCAGAATGAGGGCAACCACCGTACGGAAGCGGGCGTTGCGGTTGTCTGCATTTTTCATGTCGCGGAGCAGCTTTTCCATGTTGGCGCGCATATCTTTTGCTTCGCCCGCATACCTTGCCGAGCGTACGCCGGGCGCTCCGTTGAGCGCCTCCACCTCCAAGCCGGTATCGTCGGCAAAGCAATTTTCGTGCAGCCGTTCGTGAATGTAGCGCACTTTTTGCAGCGCATTACCCTCAAGCGTTGCCTGATTTTCGGGAATGTCCTCTGTTATACCCCACCGGCTTGGAGTAGAAAGCACAATGCTTTTGCTTAGCATTGTGCTTACCTCCTCCAGCTTGTGAAGATTGTTTGTTGCAAAAATCAAGTTCATACGTGCAGCGGGCGGCTACTGCGCAGGCGCAGCTGCCTGAGCAGGCTGCACTTCGCCTTTGATGTACAGCACTACTCGCGGGTTGGTTTTTGCGTTGGAAGTTACGGTTATCGGCTTGTCAATTTTGCCTACTCTGTTGGTGTCATACTTCACAGCGATTACCCCTTTTTCGCCGGGGGCAATTGGCGCTTTGGAGTAGGTGGGCACGGTGCAGCCGCACGTTGAGGTGGCGCTGC
>JAISLN010000146.1 GCA_031290835.1 Prevotellaceae bacterium | reverse complement strand
AAGAAATTTTTTATCAGTATAAGCTCCGAAAATCGTCATACGATTTTAGATTTTTAATGCTTTCCGGCAGCGCTTCGCCCATTTTCAAAAAATTACCCTCAAGCTCTTTTTTACCTAATTTCCCAACCCCCCCCCTCAGTAGCAAAAGTATATGATGCGAATAGTAACCTCATTACCTCATTGTTTGCTCGCAGCATAGCCCAATGAGGTTGGGTATAGGTGGTGTATTTCATGGCTACTGAGGCCATTTTGTTTGGGAAATTAGGTAAAAATGAGGTTGTTGAGGCAATTGATTTCGGCACAAATCAGCAGAAAAAATTACGCAGGTCTGAACACCCTACCGTGTGGACGGAGAAGGCAGAGGCGTGGACGGAGGGTAAAAGATAAAAGGGCGTAAAAGGCATACTATCACGGATACAAACGGATTGCTTCCTTCGGTTATAGGCTAACCGCAAGTACAGCTATGATACAGCTGGCTTTTATTGCGCTGATGCTCAACAAAAATTAAACAGCTTCTGAAAATTCAAAATTTCTTTAGCTGGTTAAATGTTCGCTTGCCGAGCAGGAAGTAGGAAAAAACTATGCTGCCTTTGTAAACTCCTGTCAGTCGCGCCATGCCGAGGGGGCTGCGTTGGGTGCGCTTTCCCTTTTTGAGCTTTAGGAAAGCGGCGTGCGCACGGAGCACCGCGCCAACGTAGCTAAACCTTAGCTGCATCAGGAATATGAGCGCCGACGCCCAGTCGAGCAGGATACGCAGCGTTACTACCGCAAGGTGTACGCCTGTGGGGAGGTTTTTGTAGAGCATGAGCAGGTTGTTGCGGTAGTTGTAGAAGAGCTTGCGGGGGTTGTTGTTGGGCAGCGTTCCTCCGCCTACGTGAAAAACCTCCGACGCGCCGATACAGGTAACGTCGTAGCCTGCGTTCTGCATGCGCCAGCAGAGGTCTATCTCCTCCATGTGGGCAAAAAAGTCGTCGTCAAATCCGCCCAACTTTTTGAATAGCTCGGTGCGCACCGCCATGCAGGCGCCGGTGGCCCAAAAAATTTTGCGCAGGTCGCTGTACTGCCCGCTGTCTTGCTCAATGGTGTTGAGTATTCGTCCCCGGCAAAAGGGGTATCCGAGCAGGTCGATAAATCCGCCGGCTGCCCCGGCGTACTCAAAGCTCTGCGGCTGTGCAAAGGAGCGGATTCGGGGCATGCACGCGCCCACGCTTTCGTTGCTGTCGAGGTGCTGCACGAGGGGCGCGAGCCAGCCCGGAGGAACGTCCACGTCGGAGTTGAGGAGCACGGTGTAGGGCGATTTTATGAGCGCTATGGCGCGGTTGTAGCCGCCGGTAAAGCCGTAGTTGCGGTCGAACTTGATGAGGCGCACCTGCGGGAAGCTCCGCTCAACGTAGGCCCGCGAGCCGTCGGTAGAGCCGTTGTCCGCCACTACTATTTCGGTTTGCTCGTCGCCGGTGTTGGCAACAACAGAGGGGAGAAATTGCTGCAAGAATTTTTCGCCGTTCCAGCTAAGTATTACGACGGAGGTTTTTGGCATGGGTCGGATTTCAAAGTTCTTCAGAAGTGCTGCCTTACGATTTTCAGAAATTCCTCGTAAATGTTGGCGTTGGTGCACACCAGCTCTTCACCGAAGATGTAGGTGTTGCCGCCCGAAAAGTCGCTCACCCTACCGCCGGCTTGCTGCACAATCAGCGATCCTGCCGCCACATCCCATGGCTGGAGCGAGTACTCGTAAAACGCCTCAAAGCGTCCGCAGGCAACGTAGGCGAGGTCGGTAGCGGCCGAGCCGAGCCGGCGCATCCCGTGCGAGCGCTGCATGAAAAAGGTGAGGCTGTTCATGTAGCGCTGTATTTTTTCGAAGTTGTAGTAGGGAAAACCTGTGGCCACGAGCGAGGTTTCCACCGTTGCCGCCTCCGACACGCGTATTTCCCGACCGTTGAGAAACGCCTTGCTACCCTTCCATGCGTAAAAACATTCGTCGGCCACAGCCTCGTGCACAACGCCCAGCACCACTTCGTCGCCGTCCATAAGGGCAATGCTCACGGCGTATGGCGCCAGCCCGTGGATGAAGTTGGTGGTGCCGTCCAGCGGGTCAACCACCCAGCGGTAGCGCTCGTTGGTGCAGCCGGCGGTGCCCTCTTCGGCCACAAAGCCCGCTTCGGGAAGCATGCTGCGCAGCGAGGCCACGATTTGCTTTTCGGCGTTTTTGTCAACGTCGCTCACAAAGTTGTTTCGCCCTTTTACCTCAACGCGGCTCATGGAAAAACATTCTCGTTCTTTTCGCAGGAATTTTCCCGTGCTGCGCGCCAACGCGCAAACATCGGAGGTTAGGTGTTCTAAATCTTTCATGGTGTAGGGATTCTTATCTAAATGATTTTTGCAAAGA
Source organism: Prevotellaceae bacterium (assembly GCA_031290835.1). Classification (GTDB taxonomy): domain Bacteria; phylum Bacteroidota; class Bacteroidia; order Bacteroidales; family UBA932; genus JAITMY01. Next base: position 6,600 of record JAISLN010000146.1, on the reverse strand, counting down.
TAGCAAGAAAAATCGAAATGCAAACTGTAGATTCAACATCAGGATAGGGCAACCGCATCTTAATTTATTCAACTTTTGCAAGCTGTTTATCTGCCTGATTTATAATAAAAAAACTGCATAATATTTTGACAAGTCGCTAAAAATTAGCAACTTTGTACTCCGAAAAATTATGCTACGCGCCAAAGGTACACTAAAAATTTCAGCGCTCAAAAATCTTTTCAGCTCCACCGAAACCGCCATTCAAACGCTGCATTTAGCGCTGCGCTCTTTAAAAATTTCCGAGCGGATGTTTTGCGGCGGCGTGGAGGCGCTGTTTGACGAAGTCGCCGATAGCTCAGAGCGGGCGTCGTTACCCCTACAGCAGCTTGGCGAGCTGCGGCATTCCGGTTGCAAATCTCTCCCTGATGTAGGTAACATTGCTTCTGTCCACCTCTCCGCCGGCCGGATTTACCACGTAAATTTTGCACGCCTCGGGAGCGTAGCGGAACAGGGCTGCGGCAGGATATACCGCCATGGATGTGCCGGCTATCACCAGCGTTGTTGCGGTTGCGATAATTTCTATCGCCTTGTCCATCATCGGCACGGCTTCTCCAAAAAACACAATGTGGGGGCGCAGCTGCCCTCCCTTGGGGCAAAGGTCTCCCACGTGCACGTCGCCATCCACCTCGCAGATGTACGATTCGTCTTTCATGCTCCTGCATTTGGTGAGCTCGCCGTGCAGGTGCAGGACTTTGGTAGAGCCTGCCCGCTCGTGGAGGTTGTCCACGTTTTGCGTTATCACGTCCACGTCGGCTGCCGCCTCCAGCTCCGCCACCGCGTAGTGCCCGGCGTTGGGCTCTACGGTCTTGAGCTGCCTCCGGCGCTGGTTGTAAAAATCGAGCACCAGCGCAGGGTTTCGCGCCAGCGCTTCCGGCGTGCAAACGTCCTCTATCCGGTGCTTTGCCCAAAGCCCGTCGGAAGCCCGAAAAGTTTCCAAGCCGCTGTCGGCGCTCACGCCGGCGCCGGACAGCACTACTATATGCTGCTTCATAAGCTGAAAAATAAATGTTGAAGGCAAAGATACATGAAATCTACGAAATGTGCACCGCTGCCCATGCTTTTACAATTTTTCACAGGCGTAGCGTTGGAATTTATCGCTGCTTACCACGAATGAGCCGCAATTTTTTGTACCTTGCGTTGTTTTTGCCGCAGCGACAGGCAATTGTTGAACTAAAAATAGAGGATTTGGCCATGAAAAAAAAAGTTATTCGTTGGATTTCCATTGTGCTTGCAGCCGTTTTGCTGGGTTTCCTGCTGGCTCGCCATTTTAATAGCGGCAACAGCGCACAAGAGAGTAAAGCGGCAGAGGTATCTCCGCAAAAACGTCCCCCGCTGAGCGTGCGCAGCGTGCTCATCTCCCCCAAACCCATCATTGAGTACATTACCAGCTCGGGAACGCTTACCGCTTCGGAGGAGGTGGACTTGTCGTTTGAGTCGTCGGGGCGCATCACGGTGCTGAACATCGACGAAGGGCAAAAGGTACAAAAGGGTGCGCTGCTGGCCAAAATCAACGACAACGAATTGCAGGCGCAGCGCGATAAAATCAACGTGCAGCTCAAGCTGGCGGAAGACCGCGAGCAACGCCAGCGCACGTTGCTGGAGCGCGAGGCCATTAGCCGCGAGAGCTACGAGCAGTCGCTGGCCGAAATGCAGGCGCTCAAAGCCGACCTAGCACAGATAGAGGCCAAAATAGAGAAATCGAGCATCGTTGCACCTTTTGATGGTATTATAGGGTTGCGCTACACCAGCGAGGGGGCGTTTGTGTCGCCCGGAACGCTGGTTACGAAGCTCATCTGCATATCGCCGCTCAAGGTCGATTTCTCCATCCCCGAGCGCTATGCCGGCAACGTACACACCGGCATGACGGTATTCTTTGCGGTAGATGGCTACCTGAAACCTTTTGAGGCAAAGGTTTACGCCATAGAGCCTCGCGTGGACAGCAAAACCCGCACCATCACCATGCGCGCCATGTACGCTAATACGCGCGAAATTCTTAAGCCCGGCCGCTACGTTTCGGTAGAGCTGCAGCTCAAGCTGTTCAACGACGCTATCTCTATCCCTACCGAAGCGCTTATTCCCGAAATGGACGGCAACCTTGTGTACCTCTACCGGAGCGGAAAAGCGCAGCCCGTGGCGGTGCAAACGGGCATTCGTACCGAAACCGAGATTCAAATCACCTCGGGCTTGGCTGTTGGCGATACGCTCATTACCTCCGGTATTTTGCAGCTGCGAACGGGCTTGCCTGTGCAGCTGGCGGAAATCCGCTAATTCTACCACACTTTCTCCGTTTTTGCCAGGGTTACGTACCACACGTATCCCTCTACGCTGTGGTAGCCCATTTTGCGGAGCGCGGCAACGTACTCCTCCACCTGCTGCACGTAGCGCACATCGGTTTTATCCCCAAACTTGTAGTCCACCACTACAGCGGCGCTGCCGCGCGTCATTACCCTGTCGGGACGCTTGAGCATTGCCTTTCCGGAGGCGGAGGGCAGCAGGATTTCGGCTTCGGCGTACACCTGCCAGCTGCCGTCGAACCACGCTCGCGCCTGCGGGTGCTCAAGGGCTATCGCCACCTCGCGCTGCAAGTCGTCGGCGTCGGCGCGCGCCACCCAGCCCTCCCGCACAAGGCTGTTGATGGCCGTCGGCACATCGTCCGGCGTGCGCAGGCGCTCAAAGACCTTATGCTTCAGCACGCCGGAGGTGCGCTGCCCCTGCCCCACCCTGCCGAACAGCTCTCTCGCCTCGTAGCGCAGGCGCAGCTTGGGCGCGAACGAGGACGAAGGGTATTCGGCAAGCGGAATAGCCGCCTGCCCGGCTTGCGGGCTGCCGGCGCGGCGCGGCGCTTCGGCGCGGCCAAACTGCCAGCAAGCATCGGACAACTTTTGCCCAAGGGCTGCGCCAAAGCTTACGCGCTCGCCGTTCGGCACGCCGGCAAAAACATCCCGGATGGCCTCCGCCATGCTCTGCGCCGGCTTGCCTTCGCCGGCGAGGCGCTTGAGCGGAGCGTACACGTAGAGCTGCTCCTCTGCCCGCGTCAGGGCTACGTAGAGCAAGTTGAGGCTATCGACGCAGGCCTGCGCCCGCTCCACGCAGTGCTGCCCGCCAAAGATGGTGCGCCGGAGCCGGTCGGTGTACGAGAGGGGGACGCAGGGCAGCGCGTCAAACGGCGGAGCGGTGGGCTGCATCCACACCGTGCTGCCGGTTTTTGTGTCGAGCTCCCAGCCAGCAAAGGGCACAATCACCACCCTGTACTGCAACCCCTTTGACTTGTGGATGGTGGCAACGGTAACGGCGTTTTGCCCTTCGGGGCTGTAGAGGGGCTTGGACGTTCCGCGCTCATCCCACCACGCAAGGAACGAGGCAATGTCGGAGAGCTTGCGGTTGGCAAAGCTGATGAGCAAATCGTGCAAGCCCTGCAAAAACGGCAGCTCTTCCCGCAGCTCGTTCAGCCTGTAGCGCTGAACGATTGCCTCAAAAGCCTCCGGCAGCGACTTGAGCGTGAGGTTTTCCAAGAAATCGTGCTCCGCCCTGTCCAGCCTTTCGGAAAAAACGGCGTGCAGGCTTGCGGGCGCGACGCCTGTGGCGTGCTGCAGGAGCTCGTGGCTCAGGAACGCTTCGCTGACCGTATTTTGCTGCCCCGCCGCAACGCGCAGCAGGGCTACGGCCATGCGCACCGCCGGCGAGGCGCTCAGCAGGAGCGAATCCTGCGACACCACGTCGAAGCAGTGCAGCGTGTCGCCCGACGCGCTGCGGTAGCGGATGAGCGCGTCGGCTACCGCCTGCCCCTGCCGGTTGTTGCGCGTGAGGATGGCAATGTCGCCGGCACGGTAGCCGCTGTCTTGCAGCGCCGCCACCAGCGGCGGCAGCTTTGCGAGGATGGCGTCGGCCGCCCTCAGCTCGTCGCCCTCCTCCACCAGCTCCAGGTACACGTAGCCCTCGCCTTCTGCCTTTCGCTGCGGCAGCTGCGCACAGTCGGCGTAGGCGTCGGTGAGCACTGTCGACAGCTTTGCGCGGGTTTCGGGCGGCAGCGCCTCGCCAAAGCTCTCGCTGAGCGCTGCCTGCAGGTGCTGCGCAAGTCGGCGAAAGAGCTCGTTGTTGAACTCCACCACCTGCGGCAGGCTGCGAAAATTCCTGTCCAGCGTTTTCCGGTTAACCTTTCCAAACGCCTTCAAATCATCGTCAATTCCGTACGCCAGAATGCGCCAGTCGCCGTTGCGCCAGCGGTAAATGCTCTGCTTCACGTCGCCCACCACCATGCTCAGGTTGCCCTCCGCGAGGCTGTTGCTCACCAGCGGGCAAAAGTTGCCCCACTGCTCCACCGAGGTGTCCTGAAATTCATCTATCATAAAGGTGCGGTAGGCGCTGCCCACCTTTTCGTAGATGAACGGCGCGTCGCTGCCGTCTATCAGGCTGCGGATGAGGTGCACCGAGTCGCTTATGGGCATCAGGTTGTCTTCGCCGGCAATGCTGCGCAGCTGCCGCGCAACGTCGGTGAGCAAGCCCAGCACCATAAAATTTTTGAGGATAACGCCCGCCGTTTGGTAGGCCTCCGATTTTTCGTCCCACAGGCTGCAAGCCCTTGCCAGCAGCGGGTTTAGGCGGGCGTATGCAGCGGCAACGCTGCCGACGGCGGCTTTTGGCGCCCACTCCTCGATGCAGCCCACCGCCTTGCGGGTAGTGGCGCTTGGCTCGTAGTCGCCCCGCGCAATTTTCCCAAAGTGGGTGATGAAGCCCCTCGACTTTCCCTTAAAATCATTCTCCGAAAGCCGCTGCTCCGCCATGTACGCCTGCGCTGCGGCGGCAATGCCCCGCATTTCGTCGTCCACCTCCTTTTGCAGCGCACGAAGCTGCTGCATGTAGCGCTGCAAAAAGTCCTTATCGTCCAGCTGCCCGCGCATGGCCGCGCTCAGCCGCCCAAAGGATTCCTTAAATATTTCCCTGCCCAGCTCCAGGAGCTCCTTTCGCATGTCCCACGATTTTCCGTCGTCAATACGTTGCTGCATCAGCTGCAGCAGCCATGCCATTTGCTGCGCGGCGCCGGCGGCGTTTTCCATCACGGCGCTCACCGCCTCCTCCAGCAGGCGGTCGGTATCCAGCTCCACCACAAAGCCCGGCTGCAGGCCCGCCTCGCGGACAAAGGCGTGCAGCACCTTCTGAAAAAACTTGTCGATGGTAAAAACCGCAAAGCGCGAGTAGTCGTGCAGGAGGCAGCTCCGCGCGTCGAGGGCTCGCTGCCGCAGCTCGTGGGGGGGGAGGCACACGCCCTCAAGCGCCAGCTCCTCGCAAAAGCTCGCCAGCTTTGCCTCGTCGCCACGCGCCAGCTCGCTGAGCGCGGACACGATGCGCCCCTTCATCTCTTCGGTGGCCTTGTTGGTAAACGTTACCGCCAGAATGCTGCGGTACGCCCGCGCCGCGCCGGTGCGCCCGAGCAGCAGCTTGAGGTACTCGCGGGTAATTCTGAACGTTTTGCCGGCTCCCGCCGAGGCGGAGTAGGCGGTGAGCGCAGAGGTCTGCGCAGAGGTTGCAGGTTCCATGCCGAAGGTTTTTTGGGCGATATAAAATAGAGAGAATGTTGTTGAGAACGGCTACTCCAACATATTTTTGATGTAGGGCAGCTCCACCAGCTCCTCGAAGCGGTAGAATTTGCGGGCATTTTCGCCCAGAAAGAGGATTTTTTCCTCCTCCGTCAGCAGGCGGGTTTTCAGGAAAAAGTCATACGACATCCTGTAGGTAATGGCCACCATGGTGCGGGGGTAGTCCGACCCCCACATCAGCTTCTCCATGCCCACCAGCGAGGCGGCTTCCTTGACGGCCCGCACCGCGCCGGCAAAGGGGTAGAACTCGTCGTTGAACAGCCACGTAATGCCGCCCGACTCTATCCTCACGTTTGGGTGGCGGGCCAGCTTTACCTGCTCCTGCCATCCGGGGCGGGTTACCATGCCAAAGTGCCCGATGGCAATCCGCAGGCGGGGGTGCTCGGCTACGACCTCCTCCATCTCGGGCGCCTGCTCCGCGCCGTCTGCCAAGTCAACGGAGAGAAGCACGTCGCGCTCCTCCATCAGGCAAAAGAGCTGCATCATCTCCGGGCAGGTGAGGCGCACCCTCCTGTCGGGCATTATCAGCCGTCCGGCGGGCAGCTTCATGGCGCCAAAGCCCTGCCGCAGGAGCGCCTCGGCGTGGCGGAGGTAGCCGGGTGCGCGGGCGTCCACCATGCCGCAGCACAGGAAGCGGCGCGGGTAGCGCTGCTGCACCTCCCACAGGTAGCCGTTTTGCAGGCCGTCGATGTACTCCTGCGTGATGACCGCCGCCGACACCTGCGCGTAGTCCATGTTGGAAAGGAATATTTCCGCCGTGCTGCGCCCGTCGGTGATGAAGGGGGGCAGCATTTGGCGCACCTCGCCCATAAAGAGCGACTGCCCGTTGCGGAGCGCCTGTATCCTCATCCCGTTCACCTCCGCCTCCTGCCGAAGCCAGAGGTGGGCGTGCGCATCAATAATGTTCATGGCGTGCTTCTTTTTTTAGGGTTACAGGGGGCAAAGATACCGCTTAATTTTGAGATTT
>JAISLN010000145.1 GCA_031290835.1 Prevotellaceae bacterium | reverse complement strand
AACGTCCACATTGAGCCGACCAACGTTTGCGCCAACCATTGCCTGTTTTGCTCCTACCGGCGCGACGAGGGGCAGGCGGAAAGCTGGGACTTGAGCTTGGACGAAATTTTTGCCGTTGCCCGGCAGTACGCAGGCTCGGATATTACGGAGGTGCACATTGTGGGCGGCGTGCATCCCCGCCGCACGCTCGATTTTTACGAGGAGATGGTAGGCGGCGTGCGGCGGATTTTGCCCAACGTGCACATTAAGGCGTTTACGGCGGAGGAGCTGTGGCGCATGGCGCAGCAGGCGCAGCTGCCGGTGACCGAAGCGCTGGCGCGGCTCAAAAGCTGCGGGCTGCAATCCATACCCGGCGGCGGCGCAGAGATTCTGGACGATGAGCTTCGCGCCCGCATTTGCCCCGACAAGGTCAGCGCACAGGGGTGGCTGGAGGTGCACCAAAGCGCCCACGAGCAGGGGCTTGCCTCAAACGCAACCATGCTGTACGGGCACGTGGAAACCTACGAGCAGCGCGTGAAGCATCTGCAGCAGCTGCGCGACCTGCAGGACAAAACGGGCGGCTTCAACGCTTTTATTCCGCTCAAATTCTTCAAAAAAAACAACCGGCTGTCGGGCGTGGCGGAGGTATCGGCTGTTGAGGAGCTGCGCAACATGGCGGTATGCCGCATTTTTCTCGACAATATCCCCCACCTCAAAGCCTACTGGCCCATGTGCGGCAAGGCAACGGCGCAGCTTGCGCTTTCGTTTGGCGCCGACGACATGGACGGCACCATTGACGACAGCACCAAAATCTACTCCATGGCAGGCGCCAACGACAAATCGCCCAAAATGACGGTGGACGAGCTGTGCGAAATGGCGCGCCAATCGCGCTTTATCCCCGTAGAGAGGGATTCGCTTTACCGCACTATTAAGCAATATTAACGTTTTTTAATTTGATTTTCGGCACGGTAGGGCTTACTTTGTAGCTTCCTATTGGTTGGATTTTTCTTTAATATGAGGCAGCAAAAAATAAAAATCGGCAAAAGAAGAACGAATGCGGGCGCCGCCCAAGATTTGCTATGGCGAATATGGGGTAACTTTTACGCTCGCCACCTCATCATGGCGGCGAGCGTGGTGGTGCTTGCGCTGCTGCTCGTTAGCCTGTGGCTGATGATCTATACGCGGCACGGGCAAACCTTTGCGCTCCCCGACTTCGCCAACTTGTCGCTTGCCGAGGCGCAGCGCCTTGCCAACGAAAAGCGCCTACGCATTGAGGTTATAGATTCGGTATTCATTGCCGGCAGGCGGCGCGGCGCGGTGGTGGAGCAAAACCCCAAGCCCAAAGTGCGGGTGAAGGATAACCGGACGGTTTTTTTGACGATGAACGCCATGAGCGCCAAAAAGGTCAACGCTCCGTCCGTTACAGGCCTATCGCTGCGGCAGGCCAAGGCAACCATTGAGCTGCAGGGCTTGGAGGTGGGGCGGCTGCTGTTTGCCCCCGATATGGCTTCGGGCAACGTGCTTGGGCAGCTCTACGGCGGACGTCCGCTGCGCGCCAACGAACAGCTGACCTTTGGCAGCAAAATAGATTTGCTGGTCGGGAAAAGCTACGGCTCGGAGCACACCGCGCTGCCGCGGCTCAAGGGGCTTTCGCTTCCGCTTGCCAAGAGTAGCATTATAGAAGCTTCGCTGAACGTTGGAGCGGTAAAGTATGACGAATCGGTAAAAACTCTGGCGGACAGCCTTGAGGCGAGAGTATATGCGCAGCATCCGGCGGCAGATGCGCAGACCTCGCTGGAGGTCGGCTCGTCTGTCAGCATTTACCTTACGGTTAACACAGCCCGCTTGGAGGAATAGCATTAGCATGATGAAACATCGATATACCGGGGCGCTGCTGCTTGCGCTGACAGCCCTTTTGCCTGCCGCCGCAGCGCAGGAAGCGCTGCAAAACCTTTTCGTCCGCCCAAAAGCTGCCGCCCTTGCTCCGTATGCCGCCCCGCTCAACAGCTCCGATACGCTCAGCTTGCCCTTTTTCGACGATTTTTCGCAGCCGCTGCGCAGCCTGCCCGATCCCGGGAAGTGGGCAGACAGCACGGCGCTTGTAAACGACTCCTACGGCGTCAATCCCCCCACCAAGGGCGTTGCCACCTTTGACGTCATGGATGGCAGCGGGCGCGTGTACAGGCACGTGAACGGTACGTCCGCAGGCGCCGATACGCTCACCTCAAGGCCAATCCGCCTAAGCCCCGCCGACGCAGGCGTGTACCTCAGCTTTGCCTGCCAACCCAAGGGCATGAGCGACGATATGCCGGAAAACACCGATTCGCTGACGCTACAGCTCTACGCTCCCGAGCTGGACAAATGGATTTCCGCATGGCAGGCTTCGCCTGATACCTTTCGTACCGACACGGTAAAGGCGCTGAAGGAAAAGTATTTTTTGCCAACCCCGCGCGAAAAAGTATCCTCCGGAAGGGATATTTCTACCCAATTCTTTAAGGTGATGGTTGAGGTAAGCGACGCCAAGTTCTTGCAGCCGGGCTTTCGCTTTCGCTTTATCAACTACGCCACGCGAAGCAGCACCGACGTTGCGGGCAGGCTGAGCACCTGCGACATTTGGAACGTGGACTTGGTTTACCTCAACAAAAACCGCACCGCCGCCGACGCCATCCTTACCGACGTAGCCATAGCGCGTCCCGCGCAAAAGCTACTCAAGGAATACTACGCCATGCCGTGGCAGCACCTCAAGAGAAGCACCACGGCGCAGCGGGAGCAGCTGGTCAACGCTGCCGGAACGGGCGTAGCCATTGCCTACAGCGTGGGCAACTTGGGGGCAAACCCAACGGGATTTCGCACCGATTTTGAGCTGTTGTGCGTCGAGGGAGCGGCGGCTGCCCAACCCAAGAGGTACTCCGGAGGCGCAAATAACATTCAGGCCGATACGGCGCGTACGTACACCTTCAACCTGCCGCTGAACGATTTTCTCAACACGCCGCAGGCAAACGCCGATTCGGTAGCCTTTGACGTTACAAGCATTCTCTCTGACTACACCGTTGACGCGGGGCTGCTGGCCGAGCTGCGCACAAACGATACCGGGACTTTCCGGCAAGAGTTCTACGGCTACTACGCCTACGACGACGGCTCCGCCGAAAACGGGTTTGGCATTTTTGGCGCAAACGCTGCAAACGCAAAGGCGGCGGTGAAGTACTTCTCGTACCTGCGCGACACGCTTAGCGGCATTTACATCTACTTCAACAGCACGCAGGACAGCGGCAACGTGCAGCCGTTTCGCCTGGCGGTGTGGGGCGACAAGGGCGGCCTGCCCGACGACGACAACGTGCTGTACCTTGAGTCCAACCGTAAGCCCGATAGCCTCAACACGTTTGTGTACTACAAGCTGGAGCGTCCCGTGGTGGTCGAAGGCACGTTTTACGTGGGGTGGGTGCAGCAAGCCGCCGCCATGCTCAACGTGGGCTTTGACCGCAACAATAGCCCCGCAGGAAAAATGTTTGTCAGCACCAACGGCTACACGTGGCAGCGCTCGGTGTACGATGGGCAGGGTGCGCTCATGGTGCGCCCCTCGTTTGCCCGGCGGGCGGACTACGCCAACGCCGTTGCCCGCAACGCAGCGTCGCGCGTCGGCGTTTACCCCAACCCCGCGCACGACGAGCTAACCCTACGCCTGCCCAACGACCTGCGCCAAGCGCCGCTACAGCTGGAAATATTCGACCTGCTGGGGCAGCGCGTGCGCTACGAAGCGCTTACCTCCGACGCGGTAAACGTTTCGCGCCTGCCGCAGGGCGCCTACTTCATCCGCCTTAGCCGGTGGGGAAAAGAGGTGGGGCACGCAAAGTTCGTTAAGCGCTGAAGCCCGCATCGCCCCTGTTGGGGCGGTTAACCATCAAAATCACATGGAGCACTTGAGCCACACAGCCACCGACGAGCCCGAAGAGTCGGACATGTACGAGCACTTCAGCTTTGCGGCGGACAAGGGGCAAGCCGCTGTGCGGGTGGATAAGTTCCTGACCAACCGGCTGGAGCACACCTCGCGCAGCCGCATACAGAGCGCCGCCGAAGCCGGCAATATTTGGGCTAACGGTGAGCCTGTAAAATCGAGCTACAAGGTGAAGCCGCTGGACGTGGTGTCGGTGGTTTTGCCCTACCCGCCGCGCTCCGTGGAGGTTATCCCCGAAAATATCCCCCTCGACATTCTGTACGAAGACGACGACTTGATGGTGCTCAACAAGGCGGCGGGCATGGTGGTACACCCGGGGCACGGCAACTTTAGCGGCACGCTGGTCAACGCGCTCACCTACCACCTGCAAGACCTGCCATTGTTCAAGACCGGCAGCGTGCGGGCCGGGCTGGTGCACCGCATCGACAAGAACACGTCGGGCGTTATGGTGGTGGCAAAAAGCGAAGCCGCGCATAACCGCCTCGCCAAGCAATTTTTTGACCACACCATCGAGCGGCTGTACGTAGCGCTGGCGTGGGGCACGCCCAATCCCGAAGAGGGAACCATCACGGGGAACATTGGGCGCAGCCTTCGCGACAGAATCAAGATGCAGGTTTTCTCCGACGGGGAGCAGGGCAAGCGCGCCGTTACGCACTACCGCGTAGCGGAGCGCCTTGGCTACGTTTCGTTGCTGGAGTGCAGGCTGGAGACGGGGCGAACGCACCAAATCCGTGCGCACATGGAGCACATCGGCCACCCGCTCTTCAACGACGAGCGGTACGGCGGAAGCGCGATTTTGAAGGGAACAACGTTTGCCAAGTACCGGCAGTTTGTGCAGAGCTGCTTCGAGGCGCTGCCCCGCCACGCCCTGCACGCCAAGGTGCTGGGCTTTGTGCACCCCTCCACGGGCAAAGCCATGCGCTTTGAAACGCCGCTGCCGCAGGACATGGCAACGGTGGTGGAGCGGTGGCGAACGTATGTGGCCGGAAACGGCTAAGCGCCGCCACCGGGCAGCGCGGCTACGGGAGCAGCGAGTAGAGCAGGATTTCCTGTTGAACGGCCGCCTCAACGGTGGACGTGAGCGGCTGCGCTTCGCTGTGCAAGCCGGCAACGAAGCTCGACAGCTCCTTTTCTCTGCCCTCCGCCTCGGACAGGAAAGGCATGGAAAGCATCTCCCCGTCGAGCGTTTTGAGGCTTGCCTCGCGCTGCAGCACGTTCACCGCCCCTACGCCCTTGCTGCCGAAAAAGCGCAGCTCGTGCCGCTCCGCAAAAGCGCCGCTGCTCAACCAAAAGTAGGCGGACGCCGCGTTGACAAAGTCGGCGCGAAACCCAGCCACCTCAGCGCAACAAGGCGCAGCGGTGCGCAGCTTGACCACCTTGCTCAGCTTGGCTTTTGCGGCGCACGCCGCCGCCATTGCCTCCGTATGCAGGTCGGCTGCCGCCAGCGGCTTGCTGCGCTCCACGTCGCGGTACGCCTGCACAAATCGCACCTCGCCAACCCGCTGCAGCACGTCAAAAATGCGCCATTCGTACAGCCGAGAAGCCGAAAATTGAAGCTTTACGCCGGCTTCGGCCGCCAATTTTTCCAGCTTCTGGAGCTCCTCCGGCAGCAGCGCGTAGCGATGCACAAACAAGTGGCGCAGCGCGTGTATGTGCGGGCTTGCCTCCGCCGCCGAGCGCAGCGTATGTATAAGCGCCATGCCGGCGCCGGAATCCTGCGCAGCGTCGGACGTGGTGGTGCAGCCAAGAACTTGCAGGCAGCGCACAAGCTCATCCGTTTCGTTGGTAAAGTTTAGCAGTAAGGCTTTCATGTTGTTGGTTTTTAGGGAGCAAAAATAGGCAATGCAAGCTTAGATAGCTATCTTATCTTATCAACATGCTGTCAGCTTTAACCGTAAGCGTTTGGCTGTAAGCTGTAAAACAAATAAAGCTTATGTTGTAAAAACTTTTCACCCTCGCCCTTGTAGGACTTGGTTTTTTCCTGTAAGTTTGCACAAAAAAAAACAAGATGCTGCTCGATTCGCTTCAACATAAAGGATTACGTCAAAGGTTGCTGCAATCGCTGTACGGCAAGGGGGTAACCGATGAGCGGGTGCTTACGGCGATGGGAAGCGTGCCGCGGCACTTCTTCTTGGAGAGCGGGCTGGACAAAATTGCCTACGACGACAAGGCGCTGCCCATAGGCGTGGGGCAAACCATTTCGCAGCCCTACACCGTAGGCTGGCAAACGCAGCTGCTGAGCGTTGCGCCGGGCGAAAAGGTGCTGGAAATCGGAACAGGCTCCGGCTATCAGGCGGCGGTGCTGTGCGAGCTGGGCGCGGAGGTGTACAGCATTGAGCGGCAAAATGCGCTGCACGGCAGGGCAAAAAGTTTGCTGGCGCAAATGGGCTACCATCCGACCCTTGTTTACGGCGATGGCTTTGAGGGTTTGCACGAGCATGCGCCGTTTGCAAAGATAATCGTAACCTGCGGCGCAGACCACGTGCCGCAGCCGCTGCTCAACCAGCTGGCTGTAAAAGGGCGAATGGTTATCCCCGCAAAATCGGGAAAAACGCTCTACATGTTCGTTTTTGACAGAATAAGCAAAACCGAAATCAGGCAAACCAAGCTCAAGGAATGTTCATTTGTGCCCATGCTACAGGGCGTCAGCTAAGAAATATATGGAAGTAAAAACGTTTATATTTAACTCTTTTCGGGTCAACACCTACGTTGCGTGGGATGAAAGCGGCGAATGCATCTTTATAGACGCCGGCTGCTACGCCGAAAGGGAGCAAGACCGCATAGAAAAATTTATTGCCGACCAAAACCTCAAGCCCGTTGCGCTTGTCAACACCCATGCGCACGTTGACCACATTGTAGGCAACGCTTTCCTGTGCAAGCGCTACGGCATAGACAGCTACCTGCACGAGGATGATTTTTACAACCTCAGCCACGCCGCCGGGCATGGCCGGATGTTCGGGTTTGAGCTGCAACCGCCGCCAACGCCCAAGCCCCTCGGCGCCGACGTTACGTTTGGGAGCACGCGGCTACAGGTGCTGCACACGCCCGGGCACAGCAAGGGCAGCATTTCGCTCTACGCCGAGCCGCAGGGCGTAGCTTTCACCGGCGACACGCTCTTCAGGCAGAGCATTGGCCGCTCCGACCTGCCCGGCGGCGACCTCAACCAGCTTATGAGTAGCCTGCACCTTGTGCTGATGCGCCTCCCCGACGCAACCACCCTGCTGCCGGGGCACGGCTTCGCAACAGCTGTGAGCGACGAAAAATGGCAAAACCCCTTTTTGCAGCCAATGGAAAATTAGCAGGAAAATGTTGAATGTTGAATCTTGAATCTTGAACCGAACGAAGAGAGCTCACGAGCACCCTAAAAAAACAAAAGTGAGCGATGGCGCTACGCACGGCTGCCCATCGGGTAGGGTGTTCAGACCTGCGTAATTTTTTCTGCTTATTTTTGCCGAAATCAATTGCCTCAACAACCTCATTCTCACCTAATTTCCCAAACAAAACGGCCTCAGTAGCCATGAAATACGCGTGGTGTGAAAATCCTGCAATACCGTAAGCTCAATTTTCTTTCAGCTCGTTTGCCGGTATGGGAGTTGCCTCGTAGCCGAGCTTTTCGATGGCTTTTTTGATGTTCTCCACGCTTGTTTTGGCGGTTTTGTACTTTACCCATACGGTTT
>JAISLN010000144.1 GCA_031290835.1 Prevotellaceae bacterium | reverse complement strand
CAGAGCCAGATTAAGGCGGCCGTAAAGGTAAATAGCGAGCTGCTGCACTTGTATTGGGACTTAGGGCACGATATTGTTGTCCGCCAAATGGACGCAGCTTGGGGAAGCGGCTTTTTTGAGCAGCTGAGTAAAGAGTTGATGCTTGAATTTCCTAATATGAAAGGTTTTTCTACGGCAAATTTAAGATTTACTAAACGATTCTATTTGTTTTATTCTCAAGGTGCTCCAATTCGCTACCAAGTTGGTAGCGAATTAGCGGCTACAAATTTTCACCAAGCTGGTGGAGAATTACAAGCTGCTGATAGCAAAGAAAATGTAATTCGTCAGCAAGTTGCTGAAGAATTTGAGGGAAACCCGATTTTTCAAATTCCGTGGTTTCATCATGTACAAATTATTACTAAATGTAAATCTGTGCGGCAGTGCGTTTGGAAAAGAAAGTGTAACCGCATTTGAAAATGATGAATTGCGAATTAAGAATGGGCAAGACAGATTGAAGCAATTATGCGTTATCTTGAGAATGTTGATGAAATTGATAATGAACAGGCCAGAAAGTTATTGAATATTCCGGCCTCGAATGCCGGACGTATTTCTAAATTATTTAATGATATGCTAACAAGAGGGTTAATTGTAGTTGATAAAGAGGCTAAACATAATCAAAGAGTTTATAAATTAAAAACCAACCAGAAGTAAGAACAATTGAAAAATACCTACCTGACAAAGAAAACATCATTTATGTTCAATGATTTACGAAATTTTTCTTTGCTTATTTCTTTGTTGAGATTCAAACTTGGAAAACTTGCAACAAAGAAAAAATCTTTTAGTATCAGCTGTTTGCAGGAATCTTCTTTGCCAATTTCTTTGTTACAATTTAAGCTTACAAGAATTTCAACCAATCAACTCGGAAATAGAGCATAGTACAGACAATTAAAGGAAAATATAAGCAACCGGAAATCAGAATTATCCCCGAAAATTGGGACGTGAATTAGGGCAACTTCTATTTTGGTAGAACAGCTTGAATGAATTTGTGGTGTAGGGGTTGAAAAAGTGGCTGTCGGGTGGTGGTGGTGGTGGTGGTAGTGGTTAGTAGTCGTTGATATTCTTTTGGTTGGCGATTTTATCAAACCAAAAATAGTTTGTCATTTTGATAAATTCCTTTTTGCTCGCGATTTTCTGCTCAATTTTTCTTTTTGTTTTCCTTTTGATTTTGCCGGTCAAGGTCAGCTCCGCACCGGCTTTTCGCACGTTTTCCAGCACTTCGGTCTGCTGCTTATAGGCAAACGGGTTGTTGAACAGAAGCATCGCCCCCGACCGGAAAATTGTTGCTACCAACGGAATATGAAAATTGTGCGCAATGGCTCCGAAATGTTTTTTTAACGCTGCAAGCTGCATTTTCTCCCCAAAGCCGCAAATGGCAAGCGCTACCATGGCCTGATTTTTTTTGGCAATTCGTCGGGGATGCCTCATCTTGCTCGTATCGCTGCAAATGTACGGGTAAACCCTGCGCACCGACCTGTCAAAATAGCTCTTCAGTATCGCCGGCATTCCGTCCACGTACAACGGCAGCGCATACACCACCATATCCGCTTGGTTTACTTTTTCGAAGAGCGCGTAAAAGTCGTCTTTGCCGTCAAGCGCGCAACCCTTTTCTTTCGTCCAGCAATGCCAGCAGCCCGTGCAGCTTTTTATTCGTAGCGCTGCGAGGTGTACCTCCTCCACGGTTGCCCCTGCGTCGCGCATGCCCTCCGCAAAGCGCACGGCAAATTGTTCGGTATATCCGTTGCCCGCGCGGGGCGAGGCGTTGATGATGATCACGGATTGAGGAGGATTCCAGCGTTTTGTAGCATTTTTTTCAAAGGCGGTACGGGGGTCGTCCTTATCCCTGATATTTACGCTGAAATCCAGCTTGGGGAGCGTCTTGAAGAATGAAACCTGTCCCTCGAATTTCAGCTTTCGGGTAAGCGCACCCCAAATCGGGCTTAGCTTTCCCGACGACAAATCAAGCCAGCGAAAAAAGCTGCACCGTAGCGTTACCGTTGGGTTGTCGGCTACTCCGGTGCAAAACTCCAGATGATGTTCATCCGCCTTTACGTGGCATATCCACTCCTGATGTTGGTGGAAAAAGTAAAGCTGAATGATTCCCGTCCCCTTTTGGTTGTGCGCCGAATATTGCGCATCAAGAATTTCAACCATTGACTGCATAACTTCGTACGGCGACTTCAATGTTTTTGGCGTCATCGGCTTTTTACTTCAAGGTAATACGGATGGTGATATCGCTATGAAAGTCAAAAATGCTTTCTTTATAATCGGGGTTATTGGCTTTGTTGCTGAAGCCGTACTTTTCTTTCGGAATGCCAAGGAAATTTTTATCCAGCTGTCCGTTTTTATTTACATCCAGATACGCCGAAACCGCATATTTGCCCTTGGGCAAATCGGTAAACGTAACGGTCATTGCTGTATCGGCGGCTGAAATTTTGGCGCCCTTGTAGTAAACGTCGGGAAACCCGTTTTCTTTGTTGAATACGCCAACCATCAGATTTCCCGCAGTCGGCTTAATGTTGCTTACGCTAACCGTCAATTTTTGGGCGCATAGCAAATTCGCACCCGCAAAACCGAGCAGTAGCAGTAGTAGGGCTATTTTTTTCGTTTTCATTGGGTCGCTATTTTTAGGTTGTTCACTTTTTTTCGGGGTAGAGGCTGTCCCACCACGAGGGGTTGTCCTGAAGCCACTTGGCAAACCACGCGTATATGGAGTAGCTCCACTCCAGCTTTCGCTTGTAGGTTGCAATACCGTGGTTTTCGCCTTTTACCTGTATAAATTCTACCGGCCGACCGAGGATTTTCAGGGCTGTAAACATTTGTATGCTTTCGCCTACGGGGACGTTGGTGTCCTCCATGCCGTGCAGGAGGAGGAGGGGCGTTTTTATCTTGTCGGCGTTGAAGAGCGGGCTTTGCTCCACGTACAGCGTCTTGTTGTTCCAAGGGTAGCTGTCGGCGCTGGCGGCGCCGCTGTAGGCGTATCCCCAGTAGCCTTCGCCCCAGTAGCTGGCTATGGAGCTGATGCCTGCGTGCGATACGGCGGCGGCAAAAATGTCGGTCACCGTTTGCAGGTACATGGTCATAAATCCGCCGTAGGACGCGCCTATGCATCCTATTTTCTTTTCGTTGATAAAGTCGTGCTCCGCCGCAAACTTCTTTGTACCCTCAACGATGTCGTCCGCCGTGCGCTTTCCCCATGCGTTGACGTGCCGCGCCGAAAACGCCTGCCCGAAGCCTACCGTTCCGCTGGGCTGAAGCGTGTACACCACGTAGCCCAGCGAGGCGTAAACGTGCAGCGGGTACGAGGTTTCCAGCACTCTGGCGGTGGGCGTTACGCCGCCATAGTAGTACACTATCAGCGGGTATTTTTTTGTGGCGTCAAAGTTTGGCGGCAGGTAGTAGCGCCCTTTGATGAGCGTGCCGTCGGACGCGGTGAAGCTCCAGTCCGTAACCTTGCCGAGCGCAATGTCCGCAAGCCGCTCTTTGGACGGGTCGCCAATCAGCGCCGACTTCCCGCTTTTCAGGTCGTAGGCGTACGCTCTGGCGGAGCCGGACACGCTCACCCCCACGTAGGCAGCCGCTGCCGCGCTTTGGGCGGGGTGAAATGTTCGGATAACGTCCTCCTGCAAGCGGAGCTTGGTGAACGTCTTTTTTGCAACGCTGTACCGGTACACGTTTTCGTAGTCCGCCTCCACAACGTTCAGGTATATTTCGTCGTTGGAGTGCCACGCCGTGCGCTCGATGGAGGGGTCAAAGTTTTTGGAGATTTCCGTTACCTTCCGGTCGGGCAGGGTCATTATAAACGCTTCGCCCTCGTAGCTGTTGGCTATGGCTCCCTGCGGAACGTTCAGCGCTATTCCGCCAAAGGCTTCGGGCGCTCCCTCGATGAGGATTTTTTGCCCGTCGGGGGAGAAGCTCGCCGCGCCGGCGTACTTCTCGTCCTTCCACAGCGTATCAACCTTCAGCGTTTTCAGGTCCATCATAAGGAGCGTTGATTTTCTGAAAGGTCTTTCGGTAATTTGCTCGTCGCTCACGGTAAACAGCAGGTAGCGCGAATCGCGGCTGACGTCGTTCAGGGAGGTGGTGTGCTTTCCGTACGTCAGCCGACGGTTGACGCCCGTTTCAAGGTCGTAGCGGTAGAGGTAGCGCCTGTCAAAGTAGCCTTCCTGCCGGTCTTGCGGCGATTTGAGGCTGCGCAAGTCTCCCTTTCGGTCTTCGTAAGATTCTTTGATGGTGTAGATAAGAAATTGCTCGTTGGGGGCTATGCGGAAGCCGTCGCCGTCTTGGGGAATAGCGGCGGCGATAATGCTTTCGCTCATGGTTTCGGGGTCAACGCCGATGAGGGCGTTCCGACCTCCTCTTTGCGCCGTGTAGTACAGCTTGTTCGACGTTGGCATCCACCACATGGGTTTGTCCATGTGCAGGCGTTTGCCCGTTTTGGTATCGTACAGCTCCGAGTAGCGCGACGATTTTCCCTCTTCGTTTACGCTCGCGTAGCTGAGCACAATGAAGCGTCCGTT
Source organism: Prevotellaceae bacterium (assembly GCA_031290835.1). Taxonomy (GTDB): domain Bacteria; phylum Bacteroidota; class Bacteroidia; order Bacteroidales; family UBA932; genus JAITMY01. The sequence continues at coordinate 12,480 of JAISLN010000144.1, read as the reverse complement.
GGGCGAAATGCTTGCGCCGGAAGCTCTCACCCCTTCCACCATATCGCTTATTCTGATGAAGCGCTTGCCGCCGCACTCGGCCAGCTGCACCGTGCTGTCTTTTGCCTCCACCAGAATGTGCATCGACTCCTGCGGCGTTTTCGACGACGACCGGCTCAGGTACTTTACGGAAAGCTCGGTAGTACCCGGGTTGACGGTTATCTCCTTCTCCGCTTTTTTGGCGCTTTGGAGGCTATCTTCGGCGGTTGTTTTCGACAGCTCTTTTTTGCCGTTTACGTACAGCTCCAGCATTCCGGGAGAGGTAACCGTCACCTTCAGCTTTGCGTACCTGTCGGCGTTTACGCCGAAGGCAAAAAAGCGCAGCTCGTAGCCCTCCTTTGCCTTTGGGAAGAGCAGGCAGCGCGAGGTATCGGCGGCTATCTCCTCCTTAAAATCCTGACGTTGGGTCAGGAATGTTGCATTGAGGAGCATTTTGTCCTCAAATTTTTCTCCCTTGAGGTTGGTGCTATCCGTCATAAACGGGCTGGCGAGGGCAACCGGGGGCGTTGCGCGTACCTTTGAAATGTTCAGCTTGCTTTGGGCGGCTGCGCGTCCGGCTACAAGTGCGCCCAGCAGCATGGCGGGCAGGAGTAGATTTGTTTTCATGGATATTGGGGGGATTTAAAATTTGTGCTACTTCACCGCTACGGAGCAGGCGCAGGCGTTAGCGCTTGTGCTGTCGGAGAGGATTTGCGCCACGCCGTTTTTCCATACTTTGGCAACAGCACCTTCGCAGCCTGCCACGTACACGTCGCTGCCCTGCACGTACACCGCGCGCGCCTCCGTGCCGTCGGCAAGCGTTTGCGCCACGCCGTTTTTCCACACGGTGGCAACGTCGTCTTTGGTTCCCGCCACGAATACATCGCCATCGGTTACGCAAACAAACAGGGCTTCTGCGCTTTTGGCGTCGCCGGAGAGCGCCTGCGCCGCGCCGTTTTTCCAGAGCATGGCCACGTCATTTTCGTAGCCCGCCACGTACACATCCCCGTTTGATACGCAAAGCGAGTAGGCCACGGCGTCGCTTTCGTCCGCGGGCTTGGAGAGCGTTTGCGCCACGCCGTTTTTCCACAGCACAGCGGCCTCGTTTTTATGCCCCGCCACGTACACATCGTTGCCCGAAACGCAAACCGCATACGCCTCCGCGTTGTTTTCCTCTGCGTCTGTGGAGAGCGGCTGCGCCACGCCGTTTTTCCACAGCATGGCCACTTCATTTTCGTGCCCTGCTACATATACGTCGCCGCTCGAAACGTAAAGCGCATTTGCCACTGCGCTGCCCTCCCCGTCTGCGGGCTTGGAGAGCGTTTGCGCCACGCCGTTTTTCCACAGCGTAGCGACCTCGTTTTCGTGCCCCGCCACGTACACATCGCTGTCCGATACGTACACAAAAGTTGCGCAGGCGTCATCCGTACCGTTGGAGAGCGCCTGCGCCACGCCGTTTTTCCATATTTTGGCAACATGTGTACCGCTTTCGTTTTCTTCATAACCCGCCACATATACGCTCACGCGGTTGTTGGCAGTGCACGAAGCAACTATTGCGGCAATTGCCGGTAGCGCCAGCATATCGGGCATAAGTTTTTGAAACATTTTCATTTTGAGCTACTTTGGTGTTATTTTGATTTGTTAATACGTGTATTAAATGGCACAAAAGTAGCGCTTTTTTGAATACGTAAAGCCTTTTGGATGAAAAAGATTTGAACGAAATTTCAGCAACCAAAGTTGTGGCTGAAAAATTATACTCCACGCGGCATAACTCTATGCGCTGCCGACAAGCTGCCCGGCAGTACACAAAATTACGCCGCGTACAGCATAAATTTGCAAGTTCGATTATTTAAGATTGTTTATAAGAATAAGGTAAAGTTGACCATTATCAACTTAAATTACAGCCAAAAATCGCTCGGCATGCCGGTATTTTCCCGCTGCTTTGCCTTGGCGTCGTCCGGTTTTTCCATCAAATCCAGCGGAACAAGCTCGCCGGTGTGAATCATTTTGTTGTGGGTTTTATGTCTGATAGCATACGCTGTAGCACTTTCAGCTCTATTTTTTACTCCTTTTTTCATTACTAGTAATTTTTAAAGTGTTAAACATCAGCGCCTGTCAGCAATATTACCTCTCAGGCGCACCGGAAATTCATCGGACGGGCGGCGCCATGTCCGGTCAAGAATTTCAGCATTTATCTACAAGATACTAAATTTTCCTCACCTATGCTCCTGCATTTAGTATAAAATGCTATATTTGCACGATTTTTTAATGAAGTAAATTCAAACACAAACCGCTATGATTTATTCACATGAAGTTGAGCACCAGTGCACTGTAAAGCAAGGATACATGCACGGCGCTGCCCCCATTCCCGAGGAGGGAAAGTGGGTCAAAGCAAAAGAAGTAAAAGACATCTCCGGCCTTACGCACGGCGTGGGCTGGTGCGCCCCGCAGCAGGGCGCCTGCAAGCTGACGCTGAACGTAAAAGACGGCGTTATTGAGGAGGCGCTGGTGGAAACCGTGGGGTGCTCCGGCATGACGCACTCCGCAGCCATGGCCGCCGAAGTGCTGCCCGGCAAAACAATACTAGAGGCGCTCAACACCGACCTAGTGTGCGACGCCATCAACACCGCCATGCGCGAGCTGTTTCTGCAAATTGCCTACGGGCGCACGCAGAGCGCCTTTAGCGAAGGCGGATTGCCCGTTGGCGCCGGGCTGGAGGACTTGGGAAAAGGCCTGCGCTCGCAGGTGGGAACAATGTTCTCCACCAAAGCCAAGGGCGTGCGCTACCTCGAAATGGCCGAAGGCTACATCAACCGCATGGCGCTCGACGGCGACGGAGAGGTAATTGGCTACGAGTTTATCCACATGGGCAAAATGATGGACGCCATCAAAAAGGGAACCGACGCCAACGAGGCGCTCAAAAAGGCAACCTCCACCTACGGCAGATTTGCCGAAGCAGCAAAGTATATTGATCCACGTCACGAATAAAAATAAAAAAAACACTATGGCACTATTTGAAAGCTACGACCGCCGCATTAAGCAGGTAAACGCGGCGCTTAACCAATACGGAATAAAAGACCTCGACGAGGCAAAAAAGATTTGCGCCGACAAGGGCATCGACGCCTACCAGCTGTGCAAGGATATTCAGCCTATTGCCTTTGAAAATGCAGCGTGGGCCTACGTTGCAGGCTGCGCCATTGCCATCAAAAAGGGCGCCCGCAAAGCGTCGGACGCAGCGCAGGCCATCGGCGAAGGCTTGCAGGCGTTCTGCATACCCGGCTCCGTTGCCGACGACCGCAAGGTGGGCATCGGGCACGGCAACCTTGCGGCCATGCTGCTGCGCGAAGAAACAAAGTGCTTCGCCTTCCTCGCGGGGCACGAAAGCTTTGCCGCCGCCGAAGGCGCCATCGGCATTGCCAAGTCGGCCAACCGCGTGCGCAAAGAGCCGCTGCGCGTAATCCTCAACGGGCTGGGAAAGGACGCCGCCATGATTATTTCGCGCATCAACGGCTTTACCTACGTGCAAACGCAATTTGACTACGCCACCGGCGCGCTCAAGGTGGTGAAGGAAAAAGCCTACTCCACCGGCGACCGCGCCAAGGTGAAGTGCTACGGCTGCGACGACGTGCGCGAGGGCGTTGCCGTGATGCGCAGCGAAGGCGTGGACGTTTCCATCACCGGCAACTCTACCAACCCGACGCGCTTTCAGCACCCCGTGGCGGGCACCTACAAAAAGGAGTGCATGGAGCAGGGCAAAAAGTACTTTTCGGTAGCTTCGGGCGGCGGAACGGGCCGCACGCTGCACCCCGACAACATGGCGGCAGGCCCCGCCTCGTACGGCATGACCGACACAATGGGGCGCATGCACGGCGACGCGCAGTTTGCAGGCTCGTCGTCGGTGCCGGCCCACGTGGAGATGATGGGATTCTTGGGCATGGGCAACAACCCTATGGTGGGCGCTACCGTGGCGGTAGCCGTGGCCGTTGAGGAGGCCATGAGCAAGCAGTAAAAAGCAACGCGCCCCGACCCAGCTGCCGGCTGCGCAGCAAAACGGCTGGCAGAAAAACAAAAACGGGTGCGCCGGCTGGCGTACCCGTTTTTGTTTTTCTGCGGAGAGAGGGGGATTCGAACCCTCGGTACCCTTACGAGTACAACGGTTTTCGAGACCGTCCCATTCGACCGCTCTGGCATCTCTCCTTTGGCGAGGCGCAAAGATAGGGAATATTTTGCACATCACAAAAGAGTTTTTGCGGCTATTCCTTTTTTTGAGGCGCTATGAAAAATAGCTGGCGAGCCGAAACAAGAAAAAATTCTTGCCTTACCGCTGATTTTGTTGCAACGAAATAACGGCAAGCGGCATCCTCTCCTCTTTTCTTTGGCGCTATTGGACCATTCTTGCTGCCAATTTTGCACCTTAAAATACTTTTTCTATATTTGCCCTCCAAATAAACATTGCTTTTTAATATATACAAGATCCATTGTACATGCTCCCAACCTCAACCAAGCAATTTCTTTTATTGGCTGCAATGTTGCTACAGCTCTGCGCCGCGGCTCAACAGGACAAGGACAAGTTCAACCCCATTCCGGTTGCCCTCCCTATTATCAGCATAGCCCCCGATGCTCGCGCTGCCGGCATGGGCGATATGGGGGTTGCCACAACGCCCGACGTTCACTCGCAGCACTACAACGCCGCCAAGTACGCCTTTGCCGAATCCCGGCTGGGCATTGGAGTGTCCGTTACCCCGTGGCTGGCTAACCTAGTGCAGGACGTAAACATTACCTACGGCTCTTTCTTTTACCGCATCGGAAGTACGCAAAGCGTAGGCATGTCCGTCCGCTACTTCTCGCTCGGAAAAATGGAAATCATGAGCAACCAGGGGCATTTTGTTGATGTGGTAAACCCAAACGAATTTTCCATAGACCTGTCCTACGCCCGCCGCTTTGGCCGCCATTTGTCGGCTGCGCTTACGGGACGCTACATTCGCTCCGACCTTACGGGGGGATTAAAAAATACCGAAAGCGGAGGAGGGGATAACTTTATTTCGCCGGCAAACGCTGGTAGCTTCGATATGGCTGTTTACTACCAGAACACCCACGAAGATAACGACTACGGCTGGGGAGTTACCATAACCAACCTGGGGACAAAAGTGGCCTACGCCAAAGAAAATACCGATCGATACTTTCTTCCCGCCACTATCCACCTGGGCGGGCGGTACACCTTTAACGTAGATGCCGACAACAGCTTTTTGACAGGGCTGGAGCTTAGCAAGCTGCTGGTACCTACGCCTCCCGTCAGGGACTCCGGCCGAATAGCGCTGGGCTATAATAATGAAGTGGGAGCCATGGAGGGCTTATTCCAGTCTTTTTACGACGCCCCCTACGGGTGGAAGGAAGAGCTGAGCGAAATTATGGTGGGCGTAGGGGCAGAATACATCTACCGCAAGCTGTTTTTTGCGCGCGCAGGCTACTTTCACGACTCCAAGCGCAAGGGCAACCGCCGCTACATTACCTTTGGCGCCGGCATCAAGTACAACTTCATTGAGCTGAACGTTTCCTACCTGTTCCCCTTTACCACAACGGATCCGCTATCGAATACGCTCCGCGTATCGCTACTCTTCGATTTTAATACGCTACGACTTCCATCGGCATACTAACATGGCTTCTCCCTTTCGCATAGGCAATGGCTACGATGTGCACCGCTTAGCCGACGGGCTGGAGCTGTGGCTGTGCGGCGTAAAAGTACCCCACAGCAAAGGCGCTGTTGCCCACTCCGACGGCGACGCTGCCATCCACGCCCTCTGCGACGCGCTGCTGGGAGCCGCCGGCTTGCGCGACATAGGCTGCCACTTTCCCGACACCAGCGCCGAATATAAGGGCATTGACAGCAAAATTTTGCTGAAGCGCACCATGAGCATGGTGCGCGAAAAAGGCTACGAGCTGGGCAACGCCGATATTGTGCTGTGCCTGCAACGCCCCAAGGTGAAAGATTTGATACCCGCCATGCAGCAATGCCTTGCCCGGGCTATGCAAACCGACGCCGACAACATCGGCATAAAAGCCACCACCACCGAAACGCTTGGTTTTGTAGGGCGAGAAGAGGGCGTTGCCGCCTACGCCGTATCGTTGCTGGTAAAAACAGAGCCCCGCCGCTGACCGGATTATGCCAATCAACAGCACCTTAATCACCTGTTTTCCACAACGCTAATATTTTGTTGATAATTGCACTCCCCAAAATTCGTTTCACAAGGAAGTTAAGTTGTAATTTCGTGCATTCAAAAAAAACATCCGCAGAAAATGACCTTGGTTTTTTCCTCACTGTTTTTTTAATACACGCAAATACTATTTGCAACAAAGCGTATATTATACAAAATATAATCTTTTATTTTTCACATACTTTTTACCTAATGCTATCTATTTTATTATGGAAGTGGAATTTCTTGTTAAAACAAAGGGGGAGATGATAACAAACGAAAAAACTCCTGAAGCAACCAACCAGCCAAGCTTGAAAATATCGAAGCCTGCTAAGAAAAAAACATATACCTACAAAGAAGCCCTCGCCGACGCTACTGCCTACTTTGGCGGCGACGAAATGGCGGCCAAAAACTGGGTGAACAAGTACGCGCTGAAAGACTCATACGGCAACATCTACGAGCATACGCCCGCCGACATGCACCGGCGCCTAGCGCACGAGCTGGAGCGCATCGAAAAAAAATACGCCAACCCCATGACCGCAGCCGAAATATTTGAGCTGCTGGATAAGTTCAAATACGTAGTGCCGCAGGGAGGCCCCATGACCGGCATAGGCAACTGCTACCAGGTAGCCTCGCTGTCCAACTGCTTTGTGATTGGCGCTACGCCTCCCGCCGACTCTTACGGCGGCATTTTTCGCATCGACGAGGAGCAGGTGCAGCTCATGAAGCGGCGCGGCGGCGTGGGGCACGACCTGTCGCACATTCGCCCCAGCGGAACGCCCGTGCTCAACAGCGCCCTCAACTCAACCGGCCTTGTGCCCTTCATGGAGCGCTACTCCAACTCTACCCGAGAGGTGGCCATGGACGGCCGCCGCGGCGCGCTCATGCTGAGCGTCTCCATAAAGCACCCCGACGCCGAAAAATTTATCGACGCCAAAATGGAAACCGGAAAAGTAACCGGGGCCAACGTTTCGGTGAAAATAGACCACGAATTTATGGAGTGCGTAAAGAGCGGAAAACCCTACGTGCAGCAGTATCCGGTTGACGCAAGCGAGCCGAAAATACGGCAGGAGATAGATGCGCGACAGCTGTGGAACAAAATCGTGCACAACGCATGGAAGAGCGCCGAGCCGGGCATACTTTTCTGGGATACCATCATTGAGCAATCGGTGGCGGATTGCTACGCCGACCGGGGATTCCGCACCGTGTCAACCAACCCCTGCGGCGAAATTCCGCTGTGCCCGTACGACAGCTGCCGGCTGGTGGCCATCAACCTGTACAGCTACGTAGAAAACCCGTTTACGCCAAAGGCAACCTTCAACGCCGAGCTCTACAAAGAGCATGTGTACAAGGCTATGCGCATCATGGATGACGTGATTGACCTTGAGCTCGAAAAAATAGACGCCATCATTGCCAAGGTAGAATCCGACCCCGAGCAGAACGACATCAAAAGCGTGGAGCGCAACCTGTGGAAAAAAATTCGCGAAAAGGCCATCTTGGGGCGGCGCACAGGACTGGGCATCACCGCAGAGGGCGACATGCTGGCCGCCATGGGGCTGCGCTACGGAAGCGACGAGGCCATTGAATTTGCCGTAGAAAAGCAAAAAACGCTTGCCGTAGAGGCCTACCGCGCGTCGGTAACGCTGGCAAAAGAGCGCGGCGCTTTTCAAATGTACGACGCCAAGCGCGAAGAAAACAACCCGATGATCAACCGCATCCGCGAAGCCGACCCCGCGCTGTACGAGGAAATGACGCAGCACGGACGGCGCAACATCGCCATGCTCACCATTGCGCCCACCGGCACCACAAGCATCATGACGCAAACCACGTCGGGCATCGAGCCGGTGTTCAACCTCTTCTACAAGCGTCGCCGGAAGGTAAACCACAACGACAGGAGCGTAAAGGTGGACTTTGTGGACAAAAAAGGCGACGCATACGAGGAATATTTGGTGGGACACCACAAGTTTCTCACGTGGCTCGAAGCCAACGGATACAACGCAGGCGAGGTGGCAAACGCAAGCCCGGAGTTTATGCAGGCGGTGATAGAAAAATCGCCCTACTACAAGTCAACCGCCAACGACGTGGACTGGGTGGCAAAAGTAAAGATGCAGGGGCAAATGCAGCAGTGGGTAGATCACTCCATAAGCGTTACGGTAAACCTCCCCAACAGCATTAGCGAGGAGATGGTGGGCAATGTTTACCAAACGGCGTGGGAAAGCGGCTGCAAGGGCATCACGGTATATCGCGACGGCTCGCGCGACGGCATCCTGATAGCCGCCGACAGCAAAAAGGAAAGCGGCAAAATGCCCAAAAAGCGCCCGGAATCGCTCGACGCAGATATTATTCGCTTCAAAAACGGAGCCGAAGAGTGGATTGCTTTTGTGGGCTTGTACAACGAAAACCCCTACGAAATCTTTACCGGCGTGGCTACCGAAGACGGGCTGTGGCTGCCAAAGTCGGTGGATAAGGGAAAAATTGTAAAGGTAATAGACCCCGACTTGGGCAAAATCTACAACCTCGAATATACCGACAAGCGCGGCATTACGCAAGTCGTGAAAGGCATTTCGTACATGTTCGACAAGGAGTTTTGGAACTACGCGCGGCTCATATCGGGCGTGCTGCGCAATGGTATGCCCATTATTGACGTTATCAACCTCATCGAAGGCTTGCACCTCAACAGCGAAACCATCAACACGTGGAAAAACGGCGTTGAGCGCGCGCTGAAGCGCTACATACCCAACGGCACCGAAGCCAAGCAGGGACAACGGTGCAGCGAGTGCGGCTCAACGCAGCTCGTGTATCAGGAGGGATGTCTTACGTGCCCAAACTGCGGTAACTCCAAATGCGGATAAGCCAACCCACCGATATGAGCTACATGCCGCCGGCGTTTATCGAATTTATCAAGGCGCATCACGTGATGACCTTAGCCACATGCTTCAACGATGAGCCTTACTGCTGCTCGCTATTCTACGTATATATGGAGCAAGAGGGGTGTTTTGGGTTTTCGTCGGAAAGTAGCACCAAGCATGTGCGCGACATTTCTCACAACATCTGCGTGAGCGCCAACATTGCGCTCGAAACCGAAGCTGTGGGCAAAATTCAGGGCTTGCAGCTGCAGGGGTTGGTATATCGGCCGCAGGACGACATGATGAAAGCCGTGCGAAGCGCCTACATGCGCCGCTTCCCCTACGCCGTGCTGCTCAACACCACCTTTTGGATATTGGAGCCCACGTGGGCAAAGTTCACCGACAACCGCCTCGGCTTTGGTAAAAAATTGACGTGGAAAAAAGATACGCTGGTAGATGTAAACTTTTTGAGCGAAAAGAACGAGCGCTAAAAGAAAACGTAGGAAACCAAAATAGCCGCCACAATGCCCGTCAAATCGGCAATCAGGCCGCAAGCCACGGCGTAGCGCGTGCGCTTGATGCCTACGCTGCCAAAGTAAACGGCAAGAATGTAAAACGTAGTATCGGTGGCGCCCTGTATGGTTGACGAGAGGCGACCCACAAACGAGTCTGCACCGTAAGTTTTCATGGCGTCCACCATCATACCACGCGCACCGCTTCCGCTCAAAGGCTTCATGAGCGCCGTGGGCAGCGCACCCACAAAGTCCGCGTTGACGCCTATCCACCCAAAAAACGCTGCAATGCTGTTCACCAAGGCGTCCATAACCCCCGACGCGCGTAGCATTCCCACCGCAACCAGCATCGCCACCAAGTACGGAATGATGGTAACGGCGGTTTTAAACCCATCCTTTGCGCCGTCAATAAACGCCTCATACACGTTTATCTTTTTGCGCAGCCCCGCCACAATAAACCCTGCAATAATGGAGAGCAGCAGCAAATTTGCGCCAAAGGCGGAGTAAAGCCCAACCTTGTCCTTGGGCAGCAACGAAAAGAAAAGCGTGAGCAGCGCAATAGCGGCGGTAAGCCCTCCAAACGTCAGCAGCATAGCACGGCTAAGCAGGCTGATTCTTTGGTAGAAGCACACCGCAACAATTGCCGCCAGCGTAGAAAAATACGTAGCAATCAGTATGGGCAGAAACACGTCCGAAGGGTTGGCGGCGCCCATTTGCGCACGGTACACCATTATGCTGATGGGAATGAGCGTCAGCCCCGAAGTGTTGAGCGCAAGGAACATAATCATGGGGTTGGAGGCAACATCTTTCTGCGGGTTGATTTCCTGCATTTGCTGCATGGCTTTCAGCCCGAGCGGCGTTGCGGCGTTATCCAGCCCCAGCATATTAGCCGAAAGATTCATGAATATGGAGCCGCCTGCCGGATGATTTTTAGGCAAATCGGGAAAAAGTTTGCGAAAAATCGGCGCAGCCATGCGCGAAAGGAACGCAACAACTCCTCCCCGCTCGCCTATCTTCATAAAGCCCAGCCACAGCGATAGCACGCCCGTGAGCCCGAGCGAAATCTCAAACGCCGTTTTGGCAGAATCGAACGTTGACCCCATAACGACCGAAAAAATTTCGGTATCGCCAAAAACAAGCGCCTTTACCAGCGCCGTTACAAAGGCGGCAAGAAAAAAACCTATCCAGATGTAGTTGAGTACCATGATTATAGTTTACTATTTTATTTGTAGTGCTGATGAATAACGAACTCGTACAGCGTAAAAGTTGACCTTGCTACGCACCTACCTAATACAATAACCCAAACATCCACAGAGGAATACGATTGCCGATACCAATTTCCACCTCGTCGATAGCGAGATACGAGTAGGGAATGTTGGCTATTTGCGCAAATGATTTGCTTTTTCCGCCCACCTCAAAAACAAGCTGTCCGTTGACGGTAAAATCGCCCTTTTGCGCATCCGTTACCGTACTTATCGTTCGCAGCTGGTTGTAGAAAAAAGTCTCCCGCAGATTGCCGATATTCGTATTTTCGTTTCCCAGAGCAAAGGCAAGGTTGGGATTGTCTAAGTAAATCTTGGCAGGCTTACTCAACGGGCTCAAATTTTTGCCGTGGGCGCGCAGCAAGCTCAACATTCTTGCGCGCTCCAGCAGCAGTAAGCTTTTGGGCAAGTTGCTCCTCAAGATATTGACGTATGAGCCCAGCTGCGACATGTTGGGGGCAAACGGAGCCAGCCCGGCAATAATGCCCAGCAACCTTTTCAGCTTCTGCACCGAGGCAAACTCAATATTCTCCGAAGCCGGCAAATCGGTTTCCAGCACAGCATGGATGGTGTTTATCAGCTTGCGGCTATAGCTGGTCAACCCCTCCTTGTAGTAGGGAAAATAGCCACTCTGCAAATACTTGCGAAATAGCGGCATGATTTTGATACCGGCGGTAACATCGGATGCAATTTCGACGTGACGTTTCAGCAAATCCTCCAACGACACAACGGGTATATTCTTTACGCCTTCAAACGCCAAAAACTCTCTAAATGACAACCCAAAAAGCTCATACTCGACCGCCCTGCGGCTCAAGTCGGCGTTGCCCTCATAGATGTTGAGAATGGACGATCCGGAAAAAACCGTATGTATTTCGGGGTAAGAATCATAAATATTTTTCAGCTCTTGTGCCCAAGTATTGTAGGGATACTTGTGCACTTCGTCGATAAACAGGTGGGTAACACCCTCCTGCCACAGCTTGTAGCCTAAATCCACCAAGCGATTATTGGCAAAATACAGGCTATCCAAGCTGACGTAAAAAGCTTTCGCAGGATCGAGCTGTTGTTTGATATACTGTAGCATCAGGGTTGTTTTTCCCGTACCACGTGCGCCGATGATACCGGAAAGCCTCTCCTCCCACTGAATTTGATGCATTAGATACCTGACATGCTGACTGTCGGTCTGCTCTAAGAGATTTCTGTAAGTAATTAGTAATGATTCCATAATCGTATGTGTATATTCGGAAATGCAAAGGTACAAATAAAACGCATATTGCAAAATTTACCGCTGTTAAAAATGGCATAATGCAAAATATAATAGGTGCATCGCATGAATTAATTTATATTTTCCAACCCAAATAGCCGCCGCAGCCCAAGAAATTCACCGCGCATGGCGCTACCAAAACGCCACACCACAAAAAAGAGCCAAAAGCCCGCTGCAATTATGCAGCGGGCTTTTTCGGCTCTTTTTGCTGTTGTTAGGGCTTGCGGGGGCCTATCTCTCCACCAGAATTTTCACGGTGTACACTTCGCCATCCGCCGTTTCTATGGCCACGAGGTAGGCTCCCCGCGGCAGCGGCGAGAGGTCGAGCGTGGCGGCTCGCGCGCCAACGTCTGCATGCTGCCGGGCTACGCCGCCGCCCATGCTGTAAAC
>JAISLN010000143.1 GCA_031290835.1 Prevotellaceae bacterium | reverse complement strand
ACATTCCGCTGATTATAAAAAAAGATTTGTATCTTTGCGGCAAGTAAACGTATCTGGGAATGAAAATAGTAGGTAGAGTGAAAGAGCAGGCGATTTTGAAGCGGCAGCTGGAGTCGGATAAGCCGGAGTTTGTTGCTGTATATGGTCGCAGAAGGGTTGGAAAAACGTTCTTGATAAAAGAATATTTTTCCAATAAATTTACTTTTTACCTCACGGGCTTGGCAAATGCCGACACCCAAAAGCAGCTGATCAACTTTAACGCATCGCTGAATCAGTATGGTAAAAAAAAATATCCGCTGGCAGACACATGGCTTGATGCGTTCCGACAGCTGGCGTATTTGTTGCAGTCCTCGCCGTGCAAGGGCAAAAAAGTTGTCTTTCTGGATGAGCTGCCGTGGATGGATACGCCTCGCTCGGGTTTTGTTTCTGCGCTGGAGCATTTTTGGAATAGCTGGGCGTCGTCGCAACCGGACGTGCTGCTGATTGTTTGCGGGTCTGCCACCTCGTGGATGATTAACAAGCTAATTAAAAATCACGGCGGCTTGCACAACAGGGTTACCCGGCAAATGTACATTGAGCCTTTTACGCTGGGCGAGTGTGAGGAGTTTTATGCGCACAACAAAATTGTGATGAATCGGCAGCAAATGGTGGAGACCTACATGATACTCGGCGGCATTCCCTACTACCTGAGCTTGATGGAAAGAAGCCAAAGCTTGGCGCAAAACATAGACGAGATGTGCTTTACCGCAACGGGAGCGCTGTGGGAGGAGTTTTCCAACCTCTACGCTTCGCTGTTCCGCTATGCGGAGCATCACGTAAAGGTGGTGGAGGCTTTGGGGGAAAAGGCAAAGGGCTTGACCCGAGAAGAAATCATTGCCGGCGCTAAGCTGCCGGACGGCGGTACCCTGTCGAAAACGCTCGAAGAGTTGGAGCAGTGCGGCTTTATTCGCAAGTATCGCTCGTTTGACAAAAAGAGCAAGTACACGCTGTACCAGCTGGTCGATTTTTATACGCTATTTTACCTGAATTTTATTCGGCGGCACCGGGGCGGCAGCAAAAATTTTTGGACAGGCATCGGCGGGCAGGCAAGGCGGGCAGCGTGGAGCGGCTATGCTTTTGAGATGGTTTGCCTGTCGCACGTGGAGCAGATTAAGCACAAGCTGGGTATTAGCGGCGTGCTCACCAACGTGGCCTCGTGGCGAAGCAGCAGCTCTACGCCGGGCGCACAGGTGGACTTGCTGATAGAGCGCAACGACCAAGTCATCAACCTTTGCGAAATAAAGTATGCGAATGCCGAATTTACCATCGACCGGAAGTACGACGAAATTTTGCGCAACAAGCGGGAGGCATTTGTACGCGAAACCAAAACCCGAAAAGCTGTACACCTAACCATGATAACTACCTACGGCGTAAAGCAAAACGAGTATTCGGGGCTTGTGCAGTCGGAGGTGAAGATGGACGATTTATTTACTAAAACATAAAAACTGTGGCTTCAACCTCCAAGATCAAACCGGATCCCGTTTTAGAGCTCATCAAGTCGATGACTAAAGCCGAGAAGCGCTCATTCCGCCTGTACGCTACGCGCATTGATGACAGCAAAAACGCCAAGTTCATTGCGCTCTTTGACGCGATGGATGAGCTTGTGGCGTTTGATGAGGCAAAAATTCTGAAAAAAAGCGGCGTCCCGAAAGCGCAGCTGGCCAACGTAAAAGTTTACCTCTACCATCAGCTGCTCACCAGCCTGCGCCAAAGCGGCGTGAGCAGCTACGACGACATTTCGCTGCACGAGCAGCTGGATTTTGCGCGTATTCTTTACGCCAAGGGCATGTACAGACAAAGCCTGAAAATATTAGACCGCGCCAAGCATCAGGCCATGGACAGGCAGCAGTTTACCATAGCGCTGGAGATAGTGGAGTTTGAAAAGCTGATAGAGTCGCAGTTCATTACCCGCAGCTCAACGACCCGCGCCGACGACCTCACCGCCGAGGTGCAAACCCTGAGCTATACCATACAAAAGGCAAGCGAATTTTCCAACCTCGCCATTCAGCTCTACGCGCTGTACCTTAAGCGAGGCCACGTGCGCAACCGCAACGACATCATTTTTGTCGAGGATTACTTTGCCCGGCATCGCCCCAAGTTCGACGTGCGCAGGCAGGGGGTGTACGAGCGGCTGTACATGAACTTGTCCAACTACTGGTACTGCTACATTCTGCAAGATTTTTTGGCGTGCTACCGCCACACGCAGCGCAACGTAGATTTGTTCGGCGAATTTCCCACGCTCAAGCAAAGCATGTCGAGCATGTACTTCAAATCGTTCAACTACCTGCTCGAAAGCCTCTTTTACCTGCGCCACTATTCGCGCTTCAAGGAGGTGCTGGAGGCTGTTCACGCAGAAATAACGACCAGGGAAAACATCGTCAACCAAAACGCCGAAATTTTGGCGTACTCCTTTTACTACGCCAACCGCATGAACCTGCACTTCATGGACGGCACGTTCTCCGACGGCCTGGAGATTGTGCCCGAGCTGCTGGATTTTATTGAGGAAAACAAAAATAAAATTGACCAGCACCACATACTCGTGTTTTACTACAAGGTGGCAAGCCTTTACTTTGGCAGCGGCGAATTTAAAAAGGCTATTTCGTTTCTCAACAAAATTATTGACACGCGCGACGAAGACGTGCGCTCCGACTTGCAGTGCTTTGCCCGCATCCTTTGCCTCATTGCCACCTACGAAAGCGGCGACGATTTTATGATGGATCACCAAATAAAATCAACCTACCGCTTTTTGGTAAAGATGAACGACCTCAACATAGTGCAGCGCGAGATTTTGGCTTTTTTGCGCAAGGTTGATACGTTTTACCGCAGCGACATCAACGACCTGTTTCGTGCGCTGCACGAGAAGCTGCTGCTGTACGAAAACATGCCCTACGAAAAGCGTCCGTTTCTCTACCTCGACCTCGCCTCGTGGCTTGAGAGCAAGATGCGCAACGTTTCGGTGCAGGAGGTTGTCCGGCAAAAATTTGCTCGCCGCAACAGCACGCAGGCGCCGCTAAAGTAAGCGCGGTTGAAAGCCGTATTATAAGTAGTTTGAAAATTTAAAATCCGAAAATTCGTGGCAAAAGTTGTAATCTACACCGACGGCTCGTCGTGCGGCAACCCCGGGCCGGGCGGCTACGGCGTTGTTTTGATTTCCGGCGTTCACCGCAAGGAACTCTCGCAGGGCTACGCGCTCACCACCAACAACCGCATGGAGCTCATGGCCGCCATTGCAGGCTTGGAGGCGCTCAAAACCGATGGCTGCGAGGTTACCGTTTACTCCGACTCCAAGTATGTGGTAGATGCGGTAGAAAAAAGGTGGGTATTTGCGTGGGCGGCTACCCCCAACTTTAAGGGGAAAAAAAATCCCGACCTGTGGCTGCGCTTTCTGAGAGCTTACCGCCGGCACACGGTGCGCTTTGTGTGGATAAAAGGGCACGACAACAACCCCAACAACGAGCGCTGCGACCAGCTGGCCGTTGCCGCCGGAAAGGGAAGCAACTTGCCGGCGGACCATGGGTATGTGCAGGAGGTGGCGAGCCAACGGGCGCAGCTATAAAAGTAAACGTAAAAAAAAATTGTGAACTCATTTGATTGTGGAAATAGCAGCCTTCTCCTTCTGTCGCCCGACAGCTTTAAGGATTACGAGCTGATAGATTGCGGCGGCTTTGAGAAGCTGGAGCGGTTTGGCAAGTACGTTACGCGGCGGCCGGAGCCAAAGGCTGTGTGGGCGCCGTCGCTGCCCGAGAGCGAGTGGAGGCAGCTTGCGCACGCCACCTTTCGGCACGAAAAGGGCGCAAAAAGCAACCCCGACGAGCGCGGAACATGGACAAAAAAGCCAAACATGCCCGACCGCTGGCTTGTTGCCTACCGCCACAACGGGCTGGACATGACGCTGAGGCTTGCGCTGACCTCGTTCAAGCACGTAGGCATATTCCCCGAGCAGGCGGTCAACTGGGATTTTGTTTACGGCGCGTGCCGGCAGCTCAAGAAGGAGGCAAAGGTGCTCAACCTGTTTGCCTACACCGGCGGCGCTTCGCTTGCGGCGCGCGCGGCGGGCGCCGACGTTACCCACCTCGACGCGATAAAGCAAACGGTAACGTGGGCCAACGACAACATGCAGGCAAGCCAACTCGACGGCATCCGCTGGCTGGTGGACGACGCGCTGAAGTACGTGCAGCGGCAGGTGCGTCGCGGAACAAAGTACAGCGGCGTCATCCTCGACCCGCCGGCGTACGGCCGCGGCCCCGACGGCGAGCGGTGGCTGCTGGGCGAGGGGCTGTGGGAGCTGATGTGCGGCGTGGAGAAAATGCTCGAAGGCAAAAATTCGTTTCTGGTGCTCAACCTTTACGCGCTGGGTTTTTCTTCGGTGGTTTGCGATACGCTGGTGAGCCGCGTTTTTGCTTGTCCGGCGCAGCGCGAAAGCGGCGAGCTGGCGCTGACCGACCGGTTCGGAAAGCGCCTCCCGCTAAGCGTATTCACGCGGTTTGTGAGGTAGCCATGGCGCAAAAAAAATCTCCGTGACGCCTTACGCTTCACGGAGATTCAAAACCCAATCATGGCAAATAATTTGGTTTTTTACGGTAAAAGGTTGCAACCTTTTTTGTATGCTTTTAGGCTGCACAAGCGCTTAGATTTTCAAGCGGGATGTTTTTCATCTACCTGCAAAGATACAAAATCTATCCGATGGAATGTTCACAACCTGTTTAAATCAGCGCATTTTTAGCTCTTTTATTTTTCAGTTGTCAGGCAATCAATTTTTTATGCTATTTACAGCCCCCTATAAAATGGTCCAATCAGCTATTTTTCCCTAAAAAAGGTAGCGTGATACCCGCGTTCTTAGCAGGAATGATTACCTTTGCGCCCTCGCAATTGCGGTAAACGCGACTCCGTAGCTCAGCTGGTAGAGCAAATGACTCTTAATCATTGGGTCGAGAGTTCGAGCCTCTCCGGGGTCACATAGGCAGGAATGCCGGTATTTAAGCGGGATGCAGCAAAAAGCATCCCGCTTATTTTTTTAGCTGTGCGCGCGTAGCTGATACCCGACCCTACGGCTATAGTAAAGTAGGACAGCAATAGGCTATAGAGCTTCATGAATGGCCCAATGGCAAAAAAAGTAGAGACCGTATGCTTCGTAAGTTTGCATACGGTTTTTTTATTTTGCATGAAAAACGTTTTACGAAAAATAATGCTCCCGTATTTGACCGCTTCAAATCTTTTGTAATTTTTTTTTGTCTTTTTTTCCTACTATGCTTAACATTTCGTAACTTGCGCTTTTTTTATATCCACGAAAAAGCCCCTTATAGGGGTGCTAAATAAATGTTTAACAGCTGAATAACAAATTTATGAGTCAATCTACTCAAGTAAAATTTTATAGCGGCGAAAATGTTCCGCTGGAATTGCACAAAGTGCGCGTGGTGCAAAAGCTCCACCTTGTCCCCATTGAGCGCCGCCTCGAAGCGTTGTACGAAGGCGGCTTCAACACGTTTCGCCTTAATACGGTTGACGTGTTCCTTGACATGCTCACCGATAGCGGAACAAACGCCATGAGCGACAAGCAAATGGCCGCCATGATGATGGCAGACGACGCCTACGCAGGCTCGCAAAGCTTCTACCGCCTAAAAACCGCGGTGGAAGAGGTGCTTGGCAAAAAATACCTGCTGCCTGCACACCAGGGGCGCGCTGCCGAAAACATCATCTCCAACGCCTACGTGAAGAAGGGCAGCCTCATCCCCATGAACTACCACTTCACCACCGCGCTGGCGCACATCACGCAGTACGGCGGAAAAATTGTGGAGCTGCTCTACGACGAGGCCTACAACATCAAGAGCAGCCACCCCTTCAAGGGCAACATGAACACGGAGAAGCTGAAGGAGGTCATAGAGCAGCACGGGGTAAAAAATATTCCCTACATTCGCATGGAGGCCTCAACCAACCTCATCGGCGGGCAGCCGTTCTCCATTGCCAACCTGCGCGAGGTGCGCGCCATAGCCGACAAGTACGGCATCAAGCTGGTACTCGACGCCAGCCTGCTGGGCGAAAACGCTTACCTCGTAAAGCAGCGCGAGGCGGAGTTTGCCGACAAGTCAATGGCGGAAATCATACTTGCCATGACCGAGCTGTCGGACATTGTCTATTTTTCGGCGCGCAAGCTAAGCTCGTCGCGGGGGGGCGGCATTTGCACCAACAGCCTCGAAATATACCGCGAGTTTGAGCCGCTGGTGCCGCTGTTTGAGGGATTTTTGACCTACGGGGGCATTTC
Source organism: Prevotellaceae bacterium (assembly GCA_031290835.1). Lineage (GTDB taxonomy): Bacteria > Bacteroidota > Bacteroidia > Bacteroidales > UBA932 > JAITMY01. The sequence goes on along the minus strand of JAISLN010000143.1, from coordinate 6,050 downwards.
GGTGCGCGAAATTGAGGCGATGGCGGTAGGCCTGCGCGAAACGCTCGACGAAAGCATGATTTGCCAGAGCCCGCAGTTCATCGAATACCTCGTCAACGCGCTCGACGGAAAGGGTATTCCGGTAGTTACGCCGGCGGGCGTGCTCGGCTGCCACGCCGACGCCATGCAAATTTGTGCGCATATTCCGCAAACGCAGTACCCCGCAGGCTCTCTGGCGGCGGCGTTTTACCTCATATCGGGCGTGCGCGGCATGGAGCGCGGCTCCATCTCCAACCAGCGCGACGAGTACGGCAACGAAACCTACGCCGACATGGAGCTGCTGCGGCTCGCCGTGCCGCGCCGCGTTTTTACGCTTTCGCAAATAAAGTACGTGGAAGACCGCCTGACGTGGCTGTACGAAAATCGCAGCCTGATTGGCGGCCTGAGGTTTGTGTACGAGCCGCCCGTGCTTCGCTTCTTCATGGGCGGGCTGGAGCCCGTTTCGGAATGGCCGCAGCAGCTTGTGGCAAAGTTCAAAAAAGATTTTGGCGACAGCTTGTGAGAATGGAGAAATTTTGAATTGCGTGAAGCGAGCTCACGAGCACCTTAAAAAAATCAGCTTGCAGCTACACAAAAAAACGCCGTAGGCGCTTCCCTATCTTTGCCACAGGGAAACACCTGCGGCGTTAGGTTTTTCGCTATTTTGCCGTCACTGTGAGGAGGTATAAAATGTCAGAGGTTATATCAGCGGCCAAGGGAGTGCCGCCACTGAAGCCGAAAGCAAAAGCCGTAGCGCTGTAAATCAACAGCGCTACGGCTTTGCGGTGCGGACGAGACTCGAACTCGCGACCCCGTGCGTGACAGGCACGTATTCTAACCAGCTGAACTACCGCACCAAATTTGAGGCTACAAAAGTAGCGTTTTTTTTTATTCCTGCAAATTTTCGGCTGTTTTTTTTTACGACGCCTGCCGGAAGATGCTGAAATTGACGCTTCCGTAGCTTCGGCGCTCCTTGAAGTGGGCGTGCGCGGAAAAGTCTTTGCCTTTGGCGTGCTCCAGAATGAGCCATCCGCCGGGGGCGAGCAGCTGGCGCTCAAAAACCAGCGGCGCAATGCGCTCAACGCCCTCCATGTCGTAGGGCGGGTCGGCAAAAATAATATCGTACTTGGCGGTGCAGGAGGCGAGAAAAGCGAAAGCGTCGCCCCTGAAGCAGCGCACTTGCAGGAGCTGCAGCTCCTGCGCTGTTTTTTTAATGAAAGCGTGGTGGCGAAAGTTGAGCTCCACGCTATCGACGCTGCGGCACCCGCGCGAGGCAAGCTCGTAGCAGATGCTGCCCGCGCCCGAAAACAGGTCGAGGGCGGCAACGCTCGCTACGTCAAAGTTCACCGCAATGATGTTGAAGAGCGCTTCTCTGGCAAAATCGGTGGTGGGCCGTGCGCGGAAGCCTTTGGGCGGAAGGATAGCTCGCCCCCGATGCCGGCCGCTGATTATGCGCATTCGTAAAGCGAAAAAAGGTGTGAGAAGCGATACCCGGCCACGTCGCTCAGCTCGCAGGCAAAGCTCATTTGCGTATGCGGAATAGCCGGAATGAGCGAGTGAAATAGGGACGGAAAATCTTGTATGTAGGGCTCGATGTCGCCCGAAAGGAGCACGCTTGTTTTTTTCTCCGAAATTTGCTGCCTGCGGGCAATGGCAAGCATAAAGTATGCCAAGTCTTCGGGCGCATGAAGCGTGAAGGTGTTGTAGATTTTGAGCGTTCCGCCGGCGTATAGGGCCACGTCGGCAAAGCCGCAGCTGATGTTCACGGCAAACAGGTTCTCCGAGCTGTACATGCTGACGTGCTCCTGCAGATACTTGAGCATGGGGACGCTCTGGTGGTAAAACTTTACGCTTCCGTATTTTTCCAGCAGCGTGGCGGCAAACGGGCTTGGCACGGCAAAGGCTACTGCGGCGTTCAGCTGCGGAATGTGGCTGCTGTGCACCTCGTCGAGATCGTTGATGGGGTTGTTGAGCTCCAGAAACGACTTCAGCAGGTTGCCGTCAAGCATTGCGCTGGGGATAATGGTTGCGTGCCGCGAGGCGTACAGGTACGAAACGCTACTGAAGCGGGCGGCGAGCAGCTGTTCGCCGGCGAGCAGCTCGCTCAGCGCAGGCTGCATATCGTTGTAGTCCACTATGGGCGCTGCGTAGGGGATGGATTTAAAGGCAACGTACGTGCGCCTTTCCAAATCGAGCACGCAAAAGCAAAGCCCGCTCAAATCGCTCTGAATGGACAGATGTAAAGCGCCGCTATTCTCCGCATCAAAGGCGCTATCTGTGGCTACAAGTGGTGTGTACATATATTGGGTTACATTCAAACGGTGCAAAAATAGCGAAAAGTTTGGTTACAGCCGTCTTTTGGGCAAAAGTTTTGGGCGGCTGCGCTATTATTTGCCAAAAATCGTACCTTTGCGTACCGTTTAACCGACAAATTGCAGTATGCTTAGCCACCACATTTCCCGCCGCATAGCCTCTCACATGAGCTTTTCTCCCACCGCCGACCAGCAAGCGCTGCTCGACAGCCTTGGCGCTTTTTTGGTTGAGCCGAACGACGAGGCGCTGTTTGTGCTCAACGGCTACGCCGGGACGGGAAAAACTACGGTGGTGGCGGCGCTGGTGCGCGCGCTGCAGGAGTTTGGCAGGCAGGTGGTGCTGCTTGCCCCCACAGGGCGCGCCGCAAAGGTGATGTCGTCGTACTCGGGGCACGCTGCCTACACCATTCACAAAAAAATCTACCGTCAGGCCGCCATGCGCGACGGCGTGGGCAGGTTTTCGCTCAACGTCAACCTGCACAGCAACGCGGTGTTTTTGGTGGATGAGGCTTCCATGATTTCCAACAGCTCGGCGGAGCAATCCATATTCGGCTCCGGCCGGCTGCTCGACGATTTGGTTACGTTTGTGCGCACGGGAAAGGGGTGCAGGCTGGTGCTGGTGGGCGACAGCGCACAGCTGCCGCCCGTTGGGCTTACGCTAAGCCCCGCCCTCGACGCCAAAAGCCTTTCGTTTTACGGAAAAAATGAGCACGCCTTTCTGCGCGAGGTGGTGCGGCAGGCCGAAGATTCCGGCGTTCTGCACAACGCTACGCGCATCCGCGAGCACATAGAGGCGGGCAGGCAAGGTTTTCCGCGCCTGCAGCTCGGCAGCTTTCGGGACGTGCACAAGCTTTTGGGGGCGGAGTTTGTAGATACGCTGACTACGGCGTACGGCAAGCTTGGCGTAGATAACGTGATGGTGATAACGCGCTCCAACAAGCAGGCCAACCGCTACAACGCCGGCATTCGCGCGGCGGTGCTGGGCAAGGAGGAGGAGGTTGTGCAGGGCGACCGCCTGATGGTGGTCAAGAACAGCTACAGCTGGACGGAGCAGGACGCCGAGCTGAGCAAAGAGGTTGACTTTATCGCCAACGGCGACATCGTGGAGCTGCAGCGCATACGCCGGTACCGCGAAATGTACGGCTTTCGCTTTGCCGAGGCCACCGTTGTGCTGACCGACTACAACAACGCCGAGCTCGACTGCCGCCTGATGCTCGACACGATAAGCATGGAGAGCGCCGCCCTGAGCGCAGAGCAGAGCCGGCAGCTGTTTGCTAGGGTGCAGGAAGATTACGCGCACATCATGCCGGCAAGCCGGCGGTACGCCGCCGTTAAGGTTGACCCGTTTTTCAGCGCGCTACAGGTAAAGCACGCCTACGCCGTTACCTGCCACAAGGCGCAGGGCGGACAGTGGAAGGCGGTGTTTGTTGACCACGGCTACCTTGCCGACGAAATGGTAAACGTTGAGCTTTTGCGCTGGCTCTACACGGCGTTCACCCGCGCCACCGAGCAGCTCTACTTGGTAAACTTCGACAAGCGATTTTTTGAGTAGCCGGAAGCGCCGCTCAGCTCGCTACTCAATGGCGGAGTAGTGGGGGAAATCTTCCAAAAATTCGATGCTGCCGGCGTCGAAGCCAATGCGGCAGCAGTAGGTCGCCGTTCCGTTGGTAATGGCCAGATAGGGCACGCGCAGCGCAATGTTGTACCGCGCCGCCTGCGCAAACGTTTCGTTGCCGATGCTCACGCCGGGCGCCTTGCACTCCACCAGCAGCAGCGGCGCACCCGAGCGGTTGCACGCCACAATGTCGCAGCGACGATTCATGCCGTTCACCTTTAGCGCGTACTCCACCATCATAAGCCCCGCCGGAAAATTCCGCTCACGCAGCAAAAAATCAATAAAATTTTGGCGCACCTGCTCTTCCGGCGTCAGGGCAACGTACTTTTTCCGTATGGGGTCGAATATTTTACGCTCATCGCTCAACATTATTGCAAATTTTAAATTACGTGGGGGCCGATTTTTTATTGTGTGATTACAATAAAATAACTATTTTTGTTACTGATTTGTACCGATTTTTGCTTCATTTTTGTACTCTGCGAAGCAAAATTACGTGAAAATCATGCGATTTCCAAGCGCGTGGTATGAAAAGTTTGTTACATATTGAGAAAAGATAATCATAATGCTACAATAATGGCCTCGGTTTTTTCGCAAGCACAAAAAAAACGTAAAAGTCTGACAGCCACTCTTGCGCAGCTGTTCTTCGTCCCGTTTGCCTTTGCCGGTGAGGTAGTTTTTTCCTATACCGCAGACAAAACCGTAGCGCGACAGGGCGAGGAGCTGACCTACAGCGTGAGCGTGCACAACTGCGCCGCAAGCGCTGCCGGCAATATGCTCATAGTAGATTCAATTCCCAAAGGCCTAACGCTCCTGTCGTGCAGCGCCGACGATTACAGGCTAAGCAACCGCAGCCTGCTCGTGCGGATTGCTCGCCTGCCGGCCGGCGAAGAATTTTCGTTCGACGTAACGGTGCGCGTAGATAGAAAGGGAACCCTGGCCAAAACGCTGCTGCTGCGGGAAAACGGCGTTACCATCAAAACCTTGCAGCACAAAATCTGTGCGCTGTCCAAGAACGTGCTGACAGGCAAAGTGAGCATGTTTACGCTCAGCTGCGACGGCGCCAATGGCTACTTTGAAATTCCCGGGTTGCTCAGCTACCCCAACAACGAGCTGATAGTATTCAACCGCTATAGCGACAAGGTTTACCAAAAGCGCAACTACGCCAACGACTGGAACGGCAGCAACCTGCCGGCGGGCAACTACTACTACCTCTTGACCATTTATCTCGACAACAGCGTTGTGCAAAAATACAACGGCGCTATTGCCATCAAGCGACAACCTTAAAAAAAATAAATGACAAAGCATATTTTCCCCCTACTCCTTTTGCTTGCCGCAGGATTTCCGCACCTTTTGGCGGGACAGCTGCGCAAAGGCGCCGACGCCTGCTTCGACAAAAACATCAAGACCATCCAGCTGCGCAAGCTCGGCAGCGAAATGACCGACCCCGTTATTACGCTTGGCTCCGGCGAGCGGCTGCTGCTTTCGTTCGACGACCTTGCCGAAAACATTCGCTACTTCTCCTACAAAATTGTGCTGTGCGACGCCGACTGGAGCGAGAGTAGCCTCCTCTTTTCCGACTACCTCGAGGGTTTTCCCGAGGGATACATCAGCAACCGGGAGCAATCGTTCAACACGCTGGTGGGCTACTCGCGCTACACGCTCGAAATACCCAACCCGCAAATGCAGGTAAAGCTGTCCGGCAGCTACCTGATTAAGGTGTACGACGGCAGTAACGCCGAGGAGGCGCTGTTTCAAAAAAGTTTTTCGGTGGTGGAAGCATCCAGCGTCGGTGTTCAAGTCGGCGTGCGAAAGCTGCCGCTTGCCGGCAACGACGCCTGCACCCAGCAGCTCGAGCTCACGGTGGAGCACCCCTCGTTTCCCATCAACCAGCCCTACACCGAGGTAAAGGTGCGCGTGGAGCAAAACGGGTATCGCTTTTTGGACGTCGCCCCGCCAACGCCCACCTTCATCCGCCGAGGCTCCATAGACTACTCGCACCACAACAAAAACCTCTACCCGGGCGGCAGCGAGTACCGCTACTTCGACGTGTCGAGCGTTGAGTACAAGATGCCGCACGTGCAGGAAATTTCAAACATCAACGACGT
>JAISLN010000142.1 GCA_031290835.1 Prevotellaceae bacterium | reverse complement strand
GAGGGGGCAAGCCCCATGGCCGCTGCCGCCTTGAGAAAAACTTCGGGGTGAGGTTTACCGTTTTTTACCTGGGAGGAGTTGATAACCGCTGTGAAATAGCCGCGGATGTTTAGCCCGTCGAGCACCAAGTCTATGTTTTCGTCGGGCGCCGACGAGCCGATGCATGCCGGGATGCCGCCTGCCCGCAGCTGGGCAAACAAGCTGTCCAAACCTTTGCTCAGCTTGATGTGAGCGCGGTACAGCTCGCGGTAGAGCGATTCCTTTTCGTTGGCAAATGCAGCTATGTCTTCGGCTGAAATGTCGGCGCCAAAGAGCAGGCGCATGATATCATCGTTTGTTTTTCCGCTCGTTTTTTTCAAAAACTCTTCATCTCCCATCTCAACGCCATGGCGCTCGTTGAACACCCGAAACGCCTGCAAGTGGTACGGCATATTGTCGATGATGGTGCCGTCCATGTCAAAAATCACCCCAAATTTTTTCAAGATTTTCCGCTTAACTTAATTATAAAAATGTGAATTTCAGAGTAGTATATAAATTTCAACCTGTAATATATGCGGCCTGTAAGTAGGCGAATATTTGTGCCGCAAAATTAGAAAAAAAATCGTACTTTTGCAGCTCATTTTAAACCTTATCTACCGTGAAGCAACTTTTAAGCCAATCGAAATTGGCGCGCTGGACGGCGCTTGGCATCGTGTCGTTCACCATGATGGCCGCCTACTTTATGACCGACGTGATGTCGCCGCTCAAGGGCATGCTTGAGAAGACAGAAGGATGGAGTAGCGCCGACTACGGGCTGTTTACGAGCGCCTACGGCTGGTTCAACGTTTTTTTGCTGATGCTGTTTTTGGGCGGCTTGCTGCTCGACAAAAAGGGCGTCCGCTTCACGGGAACGCTTGCGGCTGTCATCATGGTGGCGGGCGCCGGGCTGAAGTACTTGGCCTTGGCTGGCGTTTTGCCGACGCAGGGGGAGGTGCTCGGCGTAAAATCGCAGGTGATGTTTGCCGCTGTGGGCTACGCCATATTTTCGGTGGGCGCAGAGGTTGCAGGCATTACCGTAACGAAGGCAATTGTAAAATGGTTTAGGGGGCGCGAAATGGCGCTGGCCATGGGGTTGCAGGTAGCGGTGGCGCGCATTGGGACGGCGGTTGCGCTCGTTTTTTCCAACCCGCTGGCGCACGTTTTCGGCGGCGTTTCGTACTCTGTGCTCTTTGGGCTAACGCTCCTCGTCATCGGGCTGCTCGCCTTTTTAATCTACGCTGTGCTCGACAGGCGCTACGACCGGCAAGCCGGCAAAGCTGAAGCCTCTGCGGAGGATGAGTTTAAGCTCTCGGACGTGAAGCTGGTGGTAACCAGCTACGGATTTTGGCTGATTTCGCTGCTTTGCGTGCTGTTCTACTCCTGCGTCTTCCCGTTCCTCAAGTACGCCACCGACCTCATGGTCAACAAGTTTGGCGTAAACGAAGAGTGGGCGGGGCTCATACCGGGCTTGCTGCCGTTTGGCACCATTCTGCTCACGCCGTTTTTTGGCGGCATTTACGACAAAAAGGGTAGAGGCGCAACCATCATGATTATCGGCGCGCTAATGCTGGTGGGCATACACACCCTGTTTTCGATACCCGGCATCAACAGCTGGATATACGCCGTGAGCCTGATGGTGCTGCTGGGCATAGCTTTTTCGCTGGTGCCGTCGGCCATGTGGCCTTCGGTGCCGAAAATTATTCCCGAAAAACAGCTGGGTACCGCCTACGCGCTCATCTTTTGGGTGCAAAACATAGGGCTGATGGGGGTTCCCTACCTCATTGGGGTGGTGCTCGACCGCTTCTGCAAAACGGTATCGGCAGAAAAGGGGGCGTCGTACGACTACACCATCCCCATGCTGATTTTTGCGGCTTTTGCCCTGCTGTCGCTGCTCGTTGCCTTTATGCTCAAGCGCGAAGATAAAAAGCGCGGCTACGGGCTGGAAAAGCCTAATGCAGGCAAGCCTTAGCGAGCGCTTGTTGGGTTGCAATTATTTTTGTACTTTTATCCCGTTGCTTTATGGTTATGGATGAGCTCTCTCCATCGTCGGTTTACCTGAACCCGTTGACCGATTTCGGCTTTAAAAAGTTGTTCTACAACGAGCTGAATAAGGACTTGTTGATTCACTTTTTGAACGAGTTCATACAGGGTGAGCATATTGTCGATATTCAGTACCGCCCCGCCGAGCAGCTGGGCGAATGGGAGCAGGAGCGCAGAGCAACGTTCGACATATTCTGCACCAACGAAAAGGGCGAATATTTTATCGTTGAAATGCAGCGGGCGAGGCAAGAATTTTTTGCGGACAGGGCGCTGTTCTACTCCACATTTCCCATACGCAACCAAGCGCCTAAGGGGAAAGAGTGGAATTACGAGCTAAAGGCGGTATATTTCGTAGCCATTTTGGATTTCGTCCTGTTTGAGGAAAAGGGCGACGAAGATTACGTCGTTGAGCGGGTGCACCTGCTGCGCGAGCGAACAAAAACCAAGTTTTCCGAGAAGCTGAGCTTCATTTTTGTGGAGCTGCCAAAGTTCAGCAAGCCGGTAGAGGCGTTGCGCACCAACGCCGACCGCTGGCTCTATTCGCTCAAAAACCTTGCACGGCTCAACAACCGTCCGCCGGAGGTGCGGGGAAGGATATTTAAAAAGCTGTTTGAGGCAGCGCAAATAAAAATGTTAACACCAAACGAAATGGAAGAGTACAAAAAAAGCATCACAGATTACTACGATGTGCGTAGCGCCATCACCTACGCCGAAAAGCGGGCGAGCGAAAAAGCTGAGGAAAGAGGTAGAATGAAAGGCAGAATAGAGGGCAGAGAAGAGGGCAGAGAAGAAATTGTTCAACATTGCGCCTTTCTTGGTATGCCCGTAGAAGAAATTGCTAAAGTAACTAACCTTTCCGTTGGGCAGGTAATGAAACTTTTACAAAACAAACAGTAAAGTGGAAAAGTACAAAAGCATAACGGACTACCCCGATGTGCGTAGCGCCATTCGCTACGCTGAAAAGCGGGCGTGGGAGAAAAATTGGAAAATTGGCTGGATAGAAGGTTGGAAAATCGGCTGGGCGGAAGGTTGGAAAATCGGCAGAGAAGAAAGTCGCAAAGAAATTGTTCAAAATTGCGCCTTGCTTGGTATGCCCGTAGAAGAAATTGCTAAAGTAGCTAACCTTACCGTTGAGCAGGTAGTGAACTTTTTACAAAACACACAGTAAACATGAACATTGATATTTCGGAGCAAGAACAGGTGCGGCGACAGTCGCTGGAAAAAATTCGCGAAATGGGGGTGAACCCCTATCCTGCAGAGGAGTTTGAAGTTAACGCAAGCAGCGTGCAAATTGCCAAGGAATACTCTCCCGAAAAAAACAGCTTTCAAAGCGTAAGCATTGCGGGGCGCATTATGAGCCGCCGCATCATGGGCAGCGCCGCCTTTTTTGAGCTGCAAGACGAGCAGGGGCGTATTCAGGTGTACGTGCGCCGCGACGATATTTGCCCCCCCGACGACGAGGAGAAAAAAACATACAACACGCTGTTTAAAAAGCTACTTGACATTGGCGATATTGTAGGCGTAAAAGGCTACGCTTTCGTTACCCAAACGGGCGAGCTCTCCGTACACGCAAGGGAGTTGAAGCTGCTCTCAAAGTCCATCCGGCCGCTGCCCATTGTGAAGGAGAAAGACGGACAAGTTTACGACGCCTTTACCGACCCCGAAAAGCGCTACCGTGAGCGCTATGTTGACCTGATAGTAAACCCGCACGTGCGCGACGCCTTTGTGAAGCGCACCAAGCTCGTGGGGTCGATGCGGGAGTTCCTGAACGCGCTAAATCTGCTCGAAGTCGAAACGCCGATATTGCAGCCCCTGTACGGCGGCGCTGCCGCGCGCCCCTTCAAAACCCACCACAATACGCTGGACATGACGCTCTACCTCCGTATCGCAAATGAGCTGTACCTCAAGAGGCTCATCGTAGGGGGATTTTCGGGCGTGTATGAATTTGCCAAGGATTTTCGCAACGAGGGAATGGACAGGTTTCACAACCCCGAATTTACGCAAATGGAGATGTACGTTGCCTACAAGGACTACCGCTGGATGATGGGTACCGTAGAGGCAATGGTCGAAAAAATTGCGCTGGACTTGCACGGCGACACAAAGGTGAGGGTGGGGGAGAACGTAATCAACTTTGAGCGCCCGTGGAAGCGCTTCACCATGTTCGAAGCCATTGAGCATTTTACCGGCATTGACGTTTCCCGAATGAACGAGGCGGAGCTGCGCGAAACGGCAAAAAAGCTGGGCGTAGCCACAGACGCCACCATGGGCAAGGGAAAACTCATTGACGAAATATTTGGCGAATGCTGCGAGGCAAAGCTCATACAGCCCACGTTCATCGTTGACTATCCGGTGGAAATGTCGCCGCTGGCAAAGAAGCACCGCGACAACCCCGAGCTCGTGGAGCGCTTTGAAGCCATCTGCAACGGAAAGGAAATTTGCAACGCCTACAGCGAGCTCAACGACCCCATTGACCAGCGCAACCGCTTTGAGGAGCAACTCCTGCTTGCCAAGCGCGGCGACGAGGAGGCGATGATGCTGGACGAAGATTTTTTGCGCGCCATAGAGTACGGTATGCCGCCCACCTCGGGCTTGGGCATTGGCATAGACCGCCTCGCCATGATTATGACCAACTCGCCGTCGGTGCAGGACGTGCTGTTTTTTCCGCAGATGCGCCAAGAAAAAAAGGTTACAAGGGACGAGCCGGAGGCCTACGCCGCCGTCGGCGTGCCGGAGGAGTGGATACCGGTGGTGCAAAAAATGGGCTACCTCACCGTAGAGGCTATGAAAAAGGTATCGCCCGGAAAGCTCTTCAACGATTTGTGCGGAATGAACAAAAAGCACAAAATGGGGCTTACCAACCCCACCGCAGACGACGTGAAAAGGTGGCAGCTCCACAGGGACGGCACTTATCCTCAGGCTTTAGCCTGACGATGGAGCGGAGAGGCTTGCGGTTTTCTATTGCTATTAATCCCCTACGGAGAAGTGGGAAAATTCGCGCCAATAGCCCGTAGGACTTTAACATCGCGCGAAGCGGAGGCAATCCGGAAAAATATAGCATCGTACAATGTATGACACTACCCAATTTTTTATGCTGATTTGTGCCGAAATCCGCGGCCTCAACTACCTCCTTTTTTAGCTTGATTTTCGGGAGAAAAATTCCGTGCCTTTTGAGCGCACCACCTTTTGGGGTAGCCGCGCGTGGCGCCGTTGGCGGCATTTCGACTGCTAATTTTTCCAAAAAATGCGTACAATCCAAAATTTAGCGCTACCTTTGCCGTTGTGAAAAAACGCCTATCCTTTTTAATTTATGGGTAACAGCATGCAGCCCATTTTTTGTAGCTCCAAAATACCGCCTTGCACTTCAAGTTGGGTCGGTATGGTAGGGGCGCCGTTTGGGCGCCCCCTCACTAACAGCACACACACACACACACACACACACACACACACACACACACACACACACACACACACACACACACA
>JAISLN010000141.1 GCA_031290835.1 Prevotellaceae bacterium | reverse complement strand
AGCAATACTTCCCCGAGCTGGTTTTTGAGGCCGAAATAAAGCCCAGCCTTATCGACAACCTCATGTTTTTTCTAAACCCCCGCCACAACGAAAACGAAGCGCTGCACATTTACAGAAATAAAAAGTACTTTCTTGAGAAATTTTGAATTTTGAATTCTAAATTTTAAATTACGCAAAACGCAGGGAAATTTTGAATTAGGCTTACGTACGATATTCCACGCTTTGCGCAATTACTCACTTTTATTTTTTTCAAGGTGTTCGTGAACCCTTTCGCTCGGTTCAAAATTCAAAATTTCTTCCACGAATTTGGCGAGCGCCTGCGCGGGGTTTTCCGTTTTCATAAATGCTTCGCCCATCAGGAAACCTTGGTAGCCGGCCTTTTGCAGCGCTTTCACGGTGGCAGCATCGCTAATGCCGCTTTCGGAAACCTTGACGTAGCCGTTGGGGATGAGGGGTGCGAGCCGCAGCGAGGTGGCCGTGTCGGTGACGAAGGTGGAGAGGTTGCGGTTGTTGACGCCTACAGCGCTCACGTGCGGGCAGGCGTACTCCAGCTCGGCTTCGTCGTGCACCTCAAGCAGCACCTCAAGGCTGAGCGAGCGGGCAAAGGCGGCGAGCTCCGAGCACTGCGCCTTGGTTAGCGCGGCGGCGATGAGCAGCGCGGCGTCGGCGCCGGCAATGCGGGCTTCGCAGAGCTGGTAGGGGCTGATGACAAAATCTTTGCGGAGCAGCGGGACGCCCACTGCGCGGCGCACTGCCGCAAGGTCGGCGAGCGAGCCGGCGAAGTGCTCCCGGTCGGTGAGCACGGAGATGGCGGCGGCGCCGTGGGCGGCGTATCCGTGCGCAACGGTTGGCGCGTCGGCATCCCGGCTGATGAAGCCCTTGGAGGGCGAGCGGCGCTTGAACTCGGCGATGATGGGCGTGGCTGAGCGGCGCAGGCTTTCGGCGAGCGACAGCGCCGGACGCGCTACCTCCCGCGCCTCGCGGTAAACGTCCTCAAAGGTGCGCTGCCGTTGGTTGGCGGCCAGCTCCTCGCGCTTGGCGGCGAGTATGGTTTCCAGTATGTTCATGCTTCAAGAGTTTAGGGCTACGAATTTTTTGAATGCTGCGAGGGCTTTTCCGCTTTCGAGGGCGTTTTGCGCCTGCGCAATGCACTCGGCTACGCCGAGCTGAGGGTTGATGGTGCGGATGGCGAAGGCGGCGTTGGCCACCACGACGTTTTTTTGGGCTTCGGTGGCGGCGTTGCCCAGCACGCGGTCGAATATGGCGGCGGCTTTTGCTGCCGTATCGCCGCCGTAGAGGTCGCTCTCCACCGCGCGCCCAAAGCCGAGCTCTTCGGGGGTGTAGATGCTCTCGCCGTGGTTGCAGAAGCACTTGAACTCGGCGGTGAGCGATATTTCGTCGTAGCCGTCCAGCGAGCTGACGACGGTGAAGTCGGCGCCGATTTGTTGGTAGAGGTAGTAGTACAGGCGAGCCAGCTTGAGGTTGTACACGCCCAGCATTTGGCGGCGGGGCAAGGTGGGGTTGACGAGTGGGCCGAGCATGTTGAAGAAGGTGCGCACGGCGAGGTTTTTGCGCACCGGCGCCACCACCTTCAGCGCGGGGTTGAAGAGCTGCGCGTGGAGGAACGCCATTCCGCAGGCGTCGAGCGAGCGGCGCATGAGGTCAACGTCTTTGGTAAACTTTACGCCGTGCTGCTCCATCACGTTGGAGGCGCCGCTCACGGAGGTGGAGCCGTAGTTGCCGTGCTTCACCACCTTGTAGCCCGCGCCGGCTACGGTGAAGCAGGCGGCGGTGGAGATGTTGAACGTGTTTTTGTTGTCGCCGCCCGTGCCTACGATGTCGATGGCGTTGTAGTCGGCGAGGTCAACCGGCACGCGCAGCTCGAGCAGCGCGTCGCGAAAGCCCGCCAGCTCGTCTATGGTTATGCTGCGCATCAAGAAAACGGTGATGAACGCCGCAATTTGGCTTTCGTTGTACTCTCCGTGCGCCATACGAACGAGGACTTCCCGCGATTCTTCGCGGTCGAGGTTTTGGTGCTCAAATAAGCGGTATAGCAGGTGCTTCATGGTAAATGTTGAGTTTTTTTAATTGAGTTGTAAATTAAATAAATATAATTTCTATAAATTAACAGGCATGCTTGGCTTCGCCTCGCTCGCAAGGCCGACAATAAGCTGCGAGCGTAGAGCTTCAAACGCTTTGTGCATGTTGGTGTACGATCCACCGTGCTGTTGGTCAAAGCATTTTGCCCGTTCGATAGCTTTGTTTAGCTTACCTTCTGCGCACAGGTCGCGCACCCATTTTTCCTTTTCAAAAAATTGAGCTGCTTTTTCGTAATCAGCTATGTGCTTTTTTAAGGCGGTTTCGGCAGCTTTGGCATCGTTGAAGTAGCGGTTGGAGTTTTCGTAGTGAAGCAAAAACCAGTATTCAATTGAGGGAAGGCTGTCGCAAAAAATAAGCTTCTTACTCTCCCTGTATTTCTTTTGCAGCTGCTCCAGCTTTTTCTTTTCGCTATTGTTGCGCGTTGGAACGTCTGCATCAAACACGCAGATAACCCTAATATCGTCCCGCAGCAGCTCTTCTATTACTTTTTTCATTCCGGCAATGCTTGTGTTTCCGAAAAAACGTGGCTTGATGGTGCAGCGAAACCCGCATAGCCGTTTGACATGCATGAAGTAGTATTGCTCCGTTATTCCTTCTCCAACGATGTATATGCCGGATTTAGGTTCTCTTATTTTTTGCTTTCGTCCACCCATAACGTTCAAATATTTGGTACGGCTCCAAACCTGCCATGCCGGTAAGCTTTTTGTAGCGAGCTGATGCGGTTTACACCCTTGAAGTCGGCTAAAGAGTAGAGCTCCGTTGAGCCGTTTTCTTTTTTGTTGGTAAACCAGATGCTGTCTTTCCTCAGCAAGTCATCTTCTTCCAACAGCCCGTCGTAGTGGGTTGTCAGCAACAGCTGAGATTGCCCCTTTTGCTTGAAAAAATATTCAATGACGAGCTCTACCAAGCGGGGATGGAGTAGCGCCTCTATCTCGTCGATGGCCAGAAACGCATTTGCCTCAGCTGTTTTACGGATTGCTTCTGCTAACCCCAACGTGCGTAACGTCCCCTCCGATTGATGCTCTTTCATTAGCTTGTAAAACTCTTCATTTCCCTCGCTGTTTACCACTCTATGCTCAAATTCTGTTTTAGCCGACCTCGCGGTTGGCTCGTTGGCTTGCCCGGTGTTGATTGCTGTAATATTGTAGTCGGCCAGCTGCAGGAAATTGAGCATAAAATCTTTTGCAGCTTTGTCGGCAGCAATAAGGCTTTCCGTGTCATCCGCAACGCCTACAGGTAAGCTTTTGTGCTGCGATTTTATCCATCTCACCACTTTTTCCACTTCGGGGATAGCCACGTTCACCTGATTATAAGCCGCCAATACAGACATATTGGCCAAACATTTTATGGTGATTTCGTCCCTCGCGGCTTGGCTTACCTTTATCCGCTTGGGGCTGAATACTATTTCCGAGAGGCCTTCATCGTTCAGCTTGCGGTCGAAAATCAGGGCAGGCTGCGTTCCGGGGTAAACGAACAGCTTTTCCGAAATAACCTTTTTTTCGGTCAGCGCAAGGGAATACAGATACCTCGTGCCTTCTACGTAGAATATCAAAGAAAATTCGGATGGCTTTTGAGGAGTTTCCCTGTCCAGCAAAAATGGACAAACGCCGGTCAATTCATCCCTGCTTTCCGGCTTGTTCAGCCAGAAGTGCTGAAGGAGCTCAAAGGCTTTGATTAAGTTGCTTTTTCCGGAAGCGTTTGCGCCATATACAAGGGTCAACCTCAATATGCGGGTATTGGGGGCAACCTCTACCACTTGGTAATCTTCAAAGCTTTTGTCCCGTGTAGCTTCAAAGCTGAATATCGCCTCCTCCTTAAACGACAGGAAATTTTTTATTTTTAGCTCGAGTATCATCGCTTTCTATTTTTTGATTTTTCATTTTTCCTGCAAATGTATAACATAAAATCCAAAAATCCAACGTGCTTTGCCCGATACGGTTTCCGTTATGGTAGCCATTACAGCAATCGGCCATCCTCTACCCTTTCTCCAGCCAGCTTTTAATTATTCTTTCGCCCAGTGGCGTGAGCACCGACTCGGGGTGGAACTGCACGCCCCGCACGCGGTAGCGGCGGTGCGCCAGCGCCATGATGTTGCCGCGCCGGTCGGTAGCCGTTATGCGCAGCGCTTCGGGGAAGTTTTCGGGGCTTACCACCCACGAGTGGTAGCGTCCGGCTTCGAAGCGCTCGCCCAGCCCGTCGAACAGCAGGTCGGGCGCGGCGACCTGTATCTCGTCGCTCACGCCGTGGTACACGCTTTTCAGGTTGACCAGCGTTCCCCCAAACGCTTCGCCAATGGCCTGCATGCCGAGGCACACGCCAAAGATGCTTTTGGTGGCGGCGTAGGTCTTTATCAGGTCCAACAGTATTCCGCTTTCGGAGGGAATGCCGGGTCCCGGCGAGAGCAAAATCTTGTCGTAGCGGTCAACCGCCTCAAGCGCGATTTGGTCGTTACGCGCCACGTCAACGTCCTCGCAGCCCAGCTTGCGCAGAGCGTGTACGAGGTTGTAGGTGAAAGAATCGTAGCTGTCGAATACAAGTATTTTCATGGAAATTTTGAATTTTAAATTCTAAATTTTGAATTGCGCAAAGCGCAGAGGAAATTTTGAATTTTGAATTCTAAATTTTAAATTGCGCAAAGCGCGAAATATCGTGCGTAAGCCTAATTCAAAATTTAGAATTCAAAATTTAGAATTTCTTTGCTGCATTGTTTTGATGATTGCCGTCAGGACGTTGATTATTTCTTCTATTTCGTTTAGGTAGCTTGAAAAATCGAGGGATACCAGCTGGCTTTTTTGTAGAAGCAACAGCCAATATCTTGTTTCTCTTGCTTCTTTTGAGGCAATAGAGAGCTTGTTAATAAAATCGGCTACAGATTGCGCCGCTGTTGATTCTTCTACATTTGCTCCTATGCTTGTTCCGCTACGCAAAAGTTGTTTTGACAGGATAAATTCATTTTCCTTTACTAACGTTTTATATAGCGCAATAATTTCCAACGCAAAATCGAAACTTTTTTCTTTGATTATGTTTTCTTTCATTTGATTTTTTTTAATTAAAAATTAGCGCGTTTGTAGCTTTAACTTTTTAGAATTCAGAACTTTTTGATTTTGAATTGCGCAAAGCGCGGAAGAAATTTTGAATTTTGAATTCTAAATTTTAAATTGCGCAAAGCGCGAAATATCGTGCGTAAGCCTAATTCAAAATTTAGAATTCAAAATTCAAAATTTCTCCGCCATTTCGATGGCTTTGTTTAGCGCTCCGAGCTTGCTGTTCACCTCCCGCAGCTCGTTTTCGGGCTTTGACTGCGCAACGACGCCCGCGCCGGCTTGGTAGTAGAGCGTGTTGTTGCAGCTCACAAAGGTGCGGATGGTGATAGCTTGGTTCAGGTTGCCGTCCAGCCCTATGCAGCCTATGCAGCCGCCGTACACGCCGCGCGGATGCTTTTCCAGCGCGTTGATGAGCTGCATGGCGCGTACCTTGGGCGCACCGGAGAGCGTTCCCGCCGGAAAGGTGTCGGCAAAGAGGCGGATGCGGTTGGCGTCGGGGGCAACTTCGCCGCACACCCGCGACACCATGTGGATGACGTGCGAGTAGAACTGCACCTCCTTGTACGACTTCACGGTTACGTTGCGCGCGCTGCGGCTCAGGTCGTTGCGGGCAAGGTCAACCAGCATTACGTGCTCGGCGTTTTCCTTGGGGTCTTGCAGGAGCGTTTGCGCCAGCCGGCGGTCTTGCTCGTCGTTGCCCGTGCGGTAGATGGTGCCGGCTATGGGGTCGATGGTGGCGGTGTTACCCTCCACCTTCAGGTGCGTTTCGGGCGAGGAGCCAAAGATGCGGTACGACCCAAAGTCGAAGTAGAAGAGGTAGGGCGACGGGTTTACCGAGCGCAGGGCGCGGTACACCTTGAAGTCGTCGCCCGTGTAGCGCTGCTCAAAGCGCCGCGAGAGCACAATCTGAAACACGTCGCCCCGCAGGCAGTGCCCAATGCCCGCCTGCACCATGCCCCGGTACTCCTCGTCGCTGATGGGCGAGGTGATGTCGCCCTGCGGGTGAAAATCGTAGCTCGGAAAGTTGCGGCTGCCGATGATGTAAAGCAGCTCATCCATCTTGCTTGGCTGCCCCGGCGTGAGATTTTCCGCAATGATCATTTCGTTGTTCAGGTGGTTGACGCCAATCACAAAGCGGTAGAGGATGTAGGTCATATCGGCTATGGGCGAAAGTGCGTCCTCGCGCGGCTTGACGTCTATTTGCTCAAAGTAGCGCACGGCGTCGTAGGCGGTGTAGCCAAAGAAGCCGTTGCCGCTGCCGGGGCTGCCGCCCGCCACCTCAAAGCTTTTTACAAATTCGTCGAGCAACAGCTGCTCCTCGCCCTGCCGGGTAATGGGCGTAGAGGTTGCTTCTCCGTTGGGGTAGGTGGCGGTAGCCTTGCCGTCGCTCACCGAAAAAGAGGCTATCGGCTCCAGCCCGATAAAGGAGTAGCTGTTGTCGGCCGAGTGGTAGTCGGAGCTTTCGAGCAGCGCCGATTGCGGAAACATGTCCCGCACTTTGAGGTAGATGCTCACCGGCGTTTGGAGGTCGGCGAGCAGCGTTGTTTTGATAACGGTTAGCGTTGTTTTCATAATGAATGATTTTTTTTTAGCTGTCAACTTTTTTTTCCGAAGCGGCTGTCATTTCGCTCAGCTTCTCCTCAAAAAATTTTCTTGAGGTAATTTGCCGGCCGTCCTTAAACCTGATGTAGTAGGGTTTTCCGGTAAGGTACGAGGTGGAGGCTATGCCGTCAATAAAATCCTGCGCGGTGGCTATCTTATCACCCGCTTTCCTGAGCTTGGTGCGCAGGTGCGCGGCGGCTTTTTCGGCGCTGTAGGCGCGGCTGCCGCGTATGAACGCTGCCTCCTTGAGCTGCTCCACCGCACCTATCAGCCGCTCTATTTTTTCGCGCTCGGTTGGCCCCTTTGAAAGAGCTTGCGCCGTAGCGGGGCTGCATAGCGGCAGCACGTAAAAAAGAAAAAGTAAAATTTTTTCCATAGTGCGCTATAGCTTACAATTTACAGGTTGATAATTTTATTTTCTCCACCATCTGCCGTGCGCAGGGGCACTATCCCGCAGCGAAACGCGTTCGCCTATCATGGGCGTTGCCAGCCCAAAGTCGCCGCTGTTCCATGCCTCCACAGCGCGGCTCATCGGCTCGTCCCACGGGTGAGAGCTGAGGGCGAATTTTGAGTTGTGCACAGGCATCACAACCTTTGCCTTCAAATCTTTGCCTGCCTGTAGCATCTCCTCCGGCTTCATGTGGATGTACCTCCAGCTGTCGTTGTACTGTCCGTTCTCCAGCAGGGCAAAATCAACGGGGCCAAAGCGGCGACCAATATCGGCAAAGTGCGTATCGTAGCCGCCGTCGCCGCCCATAAAGACCTTGAGCGTGGGCGTTTTTAGCAAGAACGAAGCCCACAGCGATTGGTTGGGCGAAAATCCCCGCCCCGAAAAGTGTCGCGCGGGCAGGCAAACAACTTCTACGCCCGTGTCGGGGTGCACCGCTTCGTTCCAGTCCAGCTCTACCACGCGCTGCACGTCAAAATCCCAACGCTCAAAATGCTCGCCCACGCCAAGCGGACAAATCACCTTTGCCACCCTGTGCCGCAGCGCTTTCACCGTGGGGTAGTCGAGGTGGTCCCAATGATCGTGCGTGATGATGAGGTAGTCTATGTCCGGCATATCGTCGGCGGCGTAGATGTCGGTACCTTTGAATGCCCTGTTGACAAAAAATACGGGCGAGGCTGCGCTGCTGAAAACGGGGTCAACCAGCAGGCGCTTACCCTCCACCTGCATGTAGTACGACGAATGCCCGAACCACACCAGCAAGTCCTCGTTGGGGTTGAGGCTGTGCAGGTCGGTTTTGAGGGCGGCGATGGCGCTATCGGGGCGCACGCGCTCATGCTTGGCCAGCAGCTTGTCCATCAGCAAGGTGCCCATACCTTTGTTGCCTGTGAGCTGCGGCGTGTGGTGCAGGTTTTGAAACTTCCCGTCGCGGTAGTTGGGCGAGCGGAGAACGCGCTCCCTACGCGCTCCCTGAGGCGTATTCCCAAACTTCTTTGGGCTAAAGGCAATCGTAGCAAGCGACATAAGCAAAAGCGGATAAAAGATGTACTTCATTTAGCGGAAGCATTTACTTTTTTTCATTCTCAACGTTCCACCTAATCAGCGTTTCCATATCCTTGTCGCCGCGCCCCGAGAGGGTAAGCACCACCACGTCGTCGGGGCGGAAGGCCTTGTGGCGGAACACCCCCAGCGCGTGCGCCGACTCCAGCGCCGGAATAATGCCCTCGAGCTGCGTGAGCTCCATGGCCGCCTCCAGCGCCTCGCTGTCGGTTACGGCCACGTAGGCGGCTCGGCCGGTTACGGCAAGGTTGGCGTGCAGCGGCCCGATGCCCGGGTAGTCCAGCCCGGCGGAGATGGAGTAAGGCTCCGTGATTTGTCCGTCGTCGGTTTGCATCACAAAGGTGTGGCAGCCGTGAATAATGCCCCTCCTGCCAACGTGAATGGTGGCGGCTGTTTGGTCGGTATCCACGCCCAGCCCCGCCGCCTCCGTGCCGATGAGCTTCACGCGCTCGTCGGCAAGGTAGTGGTAAAAGGTGCCGGCAGCGTTGCTCCCGCCGCCCACGCAGGCAACGAGGTAGTCGGGGTAGTCGCGCCCCACGTGCCCGGCGAGCTGACTTTTTATCTCCTCGCTAATCACCGACTGAAACCGCGTTACCATATCGGGGTAAGGGTGCGGCCCCATGGTGGAGCCAATGATGTAGTGCGTATCCGACGGGTTGCAGCACCAGTCGCGGATAGCCTCGTTGGTGGCGTCCTTGAGCGTTTTGTTGCCGCTCGTTACGGGGCGCACTTCGGCGCCCAGCATCTGCATCTTTTGCACGTTGAGGCGCTGCCGCGCAATGTCCGTTTCGCCCATGTAAACGATGCACTGCATTCCCTTCAGGGCGCACACGGTGGCGGTTGCCACGCCGTGCTGCCCCGCGCCCGTTTCGGCAATAATGCGGGTTTTGCCCATGCGCCGCGCGAGGAGGATTTGCCCCACGGTGTTGTTGATTTTGTGCGCGCCCGTGTGGTTCAGGTCTTCGCGCTTGAGGTAGATGCGCGTTGCGTAGCGCTCCGAGAGGCGGCCGGCAAAGTACAGCGGCGAGGGGCGCCCCACGTAGTCGCGCAGCAGCGCGTCGAGCTCGGCCTTGAACGAGGGGTCGCCGATAATCTTCAGGTAGCTTTCCTTTAGCGCCTCCACGTTGGCGTAGAGGATTTCGGGGATGTACGCCCCGCCAAATTCGCCGTAGCGGCCATTGCTGTTGGCATTGTAGTCCATGGTGTTGTATGCGTGTCTAAGGTTGTCATAAAAAAGTTAAGGGCTGTCGTGAATAGACAGCCCTTAGCTTGTGTTGGTTTTCTTTGTATGCTAAATATGGCGCTACCTGTTCACGGCTTTGAAAAGCTGCGAACGCCACCACCAAAAATTACCGTTAGCACAAAAGTTCATCATTTCAACTAAAATTACAAGCCGCAAATTTATACCATAATTTTGTAAACTCCAAATTTTTTTTTGATAAAAAAAATGTGTGGCGGGCTTCTTCGGGGCGTCGTTAATAAATTATAGCTTCAAATGTCTTTTTGCTTCTCTGAATACAGCGTCAAAATCGGGAATGTCGTGGATTTGAGAGGATAATTTTTTATTCCAATCTCGTTTGAACATAGCTTCTTTACTCAACACTTTTTCCATAAGTTTGGTTGAGTCCTTTTCAATTTGTCGGTCGCTCATACGGTTTTGTGCAGCGATGCGGTTTATTTCTTTCCGTTCAATCATAAATTTCAGCTGTAAATCGGTGAAATGATAGATTCCGTATCAATATTTTGTATAATCGCCCAACGAAAATTTGATTTTCCTGTTTTTGGATATGACGGTTCTAATACTACAAACGAATTGGTACGTAATTTTTGCAGTTTGTCAATAAGTTGATTTTTGATTTCCAACAGCTCGAGTAAAAATCCGAGCCGTTTTATGACCGCTTGTGAAGCAAAACATTCAGTATATTCTAAAAGTTTCGGGTAATCAATTTTATCTTTCACCTTGTAAATTGCTTTTGTAATTTCCGTTATTCCGCCTGCATAATCGGGCTTAAACAGGCAGTCAATAATTGTTTTCTCCAAATCACTGCATTGAACACGGTTATAGCTGTCAATCCATGTTTTTTTATTGCCGAAAAAATGTTTTTCGTTATGGTAAATAAATTGGAATGGAATGTCTTTAATCAGCAGAACGGAGGGTTTTATTTGCTTATTTACGACCACTTGCTCTTTCAGATGTGGCTGTGTGGTTAAGCTGTGTATTTGCAATGCTGAAAAATATCCGATATAGTAATCTGTGTCATTCACAATGTATTGTGGCAGTAAATGCCAATCGGGCATAAATGTTTCGGCATCCTCTTCAAATGGAATAATGTAGTAAAGTCCTTCTTTGAGCCGCATTATCAAGCCGCGTTTTACCATGTTGATCAACATTCGTTTTATATTGCTTTGTGAATAATCCGAAAGCAAGGCGTAAGCATCCTCAATGCCGAAACATTTCTTATTGGCTTCGTTCAATTTGTCTAACAGCAAAGCAATAGAATGTGAAAATATTTTATCTCTTATAGCCATACAGTATCGTATATTTGATGCTGCAAAGATACAAAGTGTTTTTAAGTTACCAAAAAAGTGTCGAATGTCGGCAGGTAAATTGAAAGCTGCAAAAGATGTCGCCGAAAAGGTATTGGGAGAGTTGAGAGAGTGTAGCTCAAATTTGCTTTGCTGAAAGGCTCACCTTATTTTATTTCAATTGCCCGTAGGCGAAACTCCATATTCCCGTTTGAAGGCGGTGGAGAAGTGCGACAGGTTTTTGAATCCCACCTCTTCGTCACGTCGTCTTTTGAACGCCTTGCCACGCTGCCGTCAATGGCAAGTCCTTCGGGAACGGTGGCGTTCGGACACAGCTTTTTCAGGTCGCCCAAGCTGCGTCCCCAACGTCCGCCGCCGTGCGTACAGAACGGTACAAGGGTTTTACCGCTGAGGTCGTATTTCTCCAAAAAGGTAAACAGCGCCATCGGCATCGTTCCCCACCAGTTGGGATAACCCACGAAAACAACGTCGTAAGCCGCCATGTCTTTTACTTCGGCAGCGAGCGCCGGACGGAC
>JAISLN010000140.1 GCA_031290835.1 Prevotellaceae bacterium | reverse complement strand
ACATTTCGCGCAAGCGCAAGCTGCTCGAAAAGCAAAAGAAGGGAAAAAAGCGCATGCGGCAGGTGGGCAACGTAGAAGTCCCGCAGGAGGCGTTTCTGGCGGTGCTGAAGATGGAGTAGTGGTAGCTATCAGCAGCTTGTTTACAAATTTGCATCAGGAGATTGTTTGCAAGTTGACTTTACTCTTTCCTTTCAAGAACCTAATCTAATTCCCTTGAAAATAGATCCTTAAAAGGAAAATAAAATTTTTAGCTAATTGTTTTTGAACATTCCGTCGGCGCCATTTTTGCAAACGAGGTGGTGATATGTACCACCTCCTCCAGCTGCTTCATAGCCCTTTCCAGCGTGCTGCGGGGCGTGCCGACGTTGAGGCGCATGAACCCTTCGCCGCCGGGGCCGAACATTTCGCCGTCGTTGAGCGCCAGCTTTGCGCGGTTGACAAACAAGTCCACCAGCGCGGCGTGGCCTAAGCCCAGCTTGCGGCAGTCTAACCATACGAGAAACGACGCCTGCGGGCGCATCACGCGAATGGCCGGGATGTGGCTTGAGAGGAATTGCGCCACGTACTCCACGTTACCCTCAACGTACAGCAGCATTTGCCGCAGCCATTCGCGCCCGTGCGTGTAGGCGGCTTCGGTGGCGATGATGGCGGGTATGCTTGGCTCGTTGAGCTCGTTTGCCCGCAGCCACGAGTAGAAGCGCGCGCGGAGCGCGGCGTTGGGGACAACCGCAAAGGAGCTTTTCAGCCCGGCAATGTTGAACGTTTTCGACGGCGCGTTGAACGTAATGCTACCCTGCGCTGCCGCCTCCGAAACGGAGGCAAACGGCACGTGTCGGTTGCCGTACAGCGCCATATCCGCGTGAATTTCGTCCGCAATCACCGTCAGGCGGTGGCGGGCGCAAATGTCGGCAAGCTGTTGCAGGGTCTCGCGGCTCCAGACCACCCCGCCCGGGTTGTGCGGGTTGGCAAGGATGAGGAGCTTGCACCTGTCGTCGATGAGCCGCTCCAGCTGCTCGAAGTCCATTTCGTAGCGGTCGTTGGCTAACCGTAGCGGGTTGTAGGCTATGGTGCGCCCGTTGGCTTCGGGCACGAGGCGGAAGGGGTGGTACACCGGCGGCTGGATAATAATCTTGTCGCCCGCCTCCGTGAAGACGTTTAGCGCCAACCCAATGCCCGTAACAATTCCGGGAATGTAGCAAAGCCACTCCTGCTTCACCCTCCATCCGTGCATCTCCTCCATCCACCCGATGATGGACGGCCAGTATCCCTGCGGAATTTGCGTGTACCCAAAGATGGGGTGCTCCATGCGCGCCTTGAGGGCGTCAACGATGAAGGGGGGCGTTTCAAAGTCCATGTCGGCAACCCACAGCGGGATTAAGTCCGCAGCGCCGTACCGCGCCTGTAGTGCGTCCACCTTTAGCGCGTTGGTGCCGCGCCGGTCAACCGTTTTGTCAAAGTTGTATGTTGTTTGCATGGCGTATGATTAAATTAAAAAAACATGCAAAGATAAAATGTTTGCGAATATCCGGCGCAGCTGTTTTGGTTAAAAAATGGCGAAGCAAGGCAAGCTGCCTGCGTAGCAAGCGTTACGAGCTGCGCTATTGTAGATAAAAAAATTGAAAAAGATTGCTACCTTTGTAGCCTTGTTAATTATAAATCGTAAAGCAGCAAGCCAAAATGATAACAACCGAGCAAGCCAAAGAGCTGGCTAAGCGCGAGCAGGCGCTATGGAGGCATCTTTGAGGTGGAGAAAAAGCAGCTCCAATTGGAGGAAGAGGAAAGCAAAACGCACGACCCCGCCTTTTGGGACGACGCCAAAAAAGCCGAGCAGCAGCTCAAGCTGGCGTCGGGCATCAAGGCATGGATTTCTTTGTACAACGACGTAAAGCGTAACGTTGACGACCTGAACGTGCTTCTTGAATTTGCCGGCGCGGGCGAAGCGTCCGACGACGAGGTGGAGCAGCAGTACGCCAAAGCCCTCCGCGCCATAGAGGAGCTCGAAATGCGCAACATGCTGCGCAGCGAAGAGGACAAGCTGGGCGCAATTCTCAAAATCAACTCCGGCGCAGGCGGCACCGAAAGCCTCGATTGGGCGCAAATGCTCATGCGTATGTACCTGCGCTGGGGCGAAATTAACGGATACAAAACCAAAATCTCCGACCTGCAGGACGGCGAGGAGGCGGGCATAAAGTCCGCCACCGTTGAGTTTGAGGGCGAATATGCCTACGGATTTCTCAAAAGCGAAAACGGCGTGCACCGCTTGGTGCGCATATCCCCCTTCAACGCGCAGGGAAAGCGGCAAACGACCTTTGCCTCCATCTTTGTTTCGCCCGCCGTGGACGACGCCATTGAAGTGGTGGTGCACCCGAGCGACCTAAAGTGGGACACCTACCGCTCGAGCGGCGCCGGCGGACAGAATGTCAACAAGGTGGAAACCGGCGTGCGCCTCTACCACATCCCCACGGGCATAACGATAGAAAATACCGAAACGCGCTCGCAGCTCCAAAACAAGGAAAACGCCATGCGCATACTCCGCTCGCAGCTCTACGAGCTGGAGCTCCGCAAGCGCCGCGAAGCGCAGAGCGAAGTTGAAGGGCAAAAGAAAAAAATAGAGTGGGGGTCGCAAATCCGAAGCTACACGCTGCACCCCTACAAGATGGTCAAAGACCACCGCACCGGGCACGAAACCTCCAACGCGCAGGCGGTGCTCGACGGCGACCTGCAGGATTTCATCAAGGCATACCTCATGCAGCAGGGCGGAGCGTGACAATTTGGCACACGCGCCGCAGCTGGCAAGGTTGTTGTTGGGTGAGGATTGGCTCCTGAGCGCCGGCTTGAGGAAAGCCGAACGGGGAGAAATGTTACCGAATGTGTAGCAAAGGAATTACCTTAAATTTGTTGAGCAATAAATTTTGGATTATGTCGGAAAGCAAAGAAAATAAAGAGAAGAAAGAATGCTGCGGCAAAGACGACAGCTGCAAAAATAGCGGAGCGCCTCAATCCGCCGACGGGCAAGCGGGCGAAACCTGCGCCTGCGGCCAAGAAGAAGCAAAGCCCGAAAACGCAAGCGAAGCATCGGCAAAGAGCGAAGAAGCTCCCCGAGAGCTCACGCCGGAGGAAAAGTGCGCAGAAGTGCAGGACAAGTACCTGCGCCTGTCGGCAGAGTTCGACAACTACCGCAAGCGCACAGCCCGCGAGCGCATGGAGCTGATACATTCGGCAAGCGAAGAAACCATCAAGGGGCTGCTGTCTGTGGTTGACGACTTTGAGCGCGCCGTTAAGGCCGCCGAAGCGTCGCAGGATGTGGCGGCGCTGCGCGAAGGCATTGAGCTTATCTACCAAAAGCTGATGACGTACCTCGAAGCCAAAGGGCTGAAACCCATCGAAACACCCGCCGGAGCCGACTTCGACACAGACCTGCACGACGCGGTAACAAAATTCCCTGCGCCGGACGAAGCCCACAAAAACAAAGTAATCGACACCGTGCAAAAGGGCTACAAGCTCTACGATAAGGTCATCCGATACGCAAAAGTCGTAGTTGGGGAGTAGCAAAACCGTTTTGCAGGATAAAAAATCAACATTAACAAAAGAGCCATGCCACCTAAGCGAGATTACTACGAAATTCTTGGCGTAAGCAAAAATGCCGGCGCCGAAGAAATCAAAAAAGCATACCGTAAAAAAGCCATTGAGTATCATCCCGATAAAAATCCGGGCAACAAGGAGGCGGAGGAAAAGTTCAAGGAAGCGGCGGAGGCGTACGACGTGCTGAGCACGCCCGAAAAGCGACAGCGCTACGATCAGTTCGGGCACGCCGGTCTTGGGGCAGGCAGCAGCGGCGCATACGGCTTCTCCATGGACGATATTTTCTCCAACTTTGGGGATATTTTTGAGAGCGCATTTGGCGGCAGCGGGCGCTTTGGCGGATTCCGCAACTTTGGCGGACGCGGGCAATCGTCCGCTAGCTGCGGGTCGGACATTCGCGTGCGCGTAAAGCTTTCGCTAAAGGACGTTGTGCACGGCGTGGAGAAGCGGCTGAAGGTAAAAAAAATGGTTGCCTGTAGCGCCTGCCACGGCAGCGGAGCCAAGGACAAAAATTCGGTAACGTCCTGCGCCACCTGCCACGGAACGGGGCAGGTAATGCACGTGGTGAACACCATGCTGGGGCGGATGCAGACCGCCACCGTTTGCCCAAAATGCCACGGCGAGGGGAGAGTCGTTACCAACCCCTGCCCCTCGTGCAGCGGCAACGGAATTGTGCAGAGCGAGGAGGAAATATCCTTCAAGATACCGCCGGGAATGTACGAGGGAATGCAGCTCAACGTAAGCGGAAAGGGCAACGCCGCGCGGCGCGGCGGGCAAAACGGCGACCTGCTCGTGGTGATTGAGGAGGAAAAAAACGAAGACCTCATTCGCGACGGAAATAACCTTATACACAACCTCTTCATCAGCGTATCGGAGGCGGCGCTGGGCGCAAGCGTGGAGGTGCCCACGGTGGACGGAAAAGTCCGAATTGCCATCAAGCCCGGCACGCAGCCCGGCTCCATCCTGAGGCTTGGCGGAAAGGGCTTGCCCGTGGTTGGCCGCTACGATACGGGCGACCTGCTGGTGTACGTAAACGTTTGGATACCCAAAAAGCTGGAAAAGGAGGAGAAAAAAATCATGGAGAAGCTCCAAACCTCCCCCAACTTTAAGCCCAACCCCGACCCAAGCGAAAAAAACTTTATCGACAGAATGCGGAAAATATTTCAGTAGCCGAAAAAATCCTCCGCTGACTTTTGCGCTATCACATTTTGATTTTTATCGGTTGAACGAGCTATGACACAAAGAACGGTAAGCCTGCAAGGCATTGATATTTCCAACAACCTGCCGCTGGTGTACATTGGCGGCCCCTGCATCATCGAAAGCGAGGAGGGCTACCTTGCCACCGCGCGCGCGCTGAAAAAAATAGCCGACGACCACAACCGGTGCTTCATCCTCAAAGCCTCGTTCGACAAGGCCAACCGCACCTCCATTGAGGCCTACCGCGGACCCGGGCTGGAGGACGGGCTGCGCATCCTTTCCGCCGCAAAATCGGAGCTGCGCGTGCCCGTGCTGGTGGATGTGCACGAGCCTTGGCAGGCCGCCCGCTGCGCCGCCGTTGCCGACGTGCTGCAAATACCCGCCTTCCTGTGCCGACAAACGGACTTGGTGCTGGCGTGCGCCGAAACGGGGAGGGTGGTAAACGTAAAAAAGGGGCAGTTTCTTGCGCCGCAAAGCATGGAAAACATCGTGCGAAAAATAGCCTCCACCGGCAACCACAACATTTTGCTCACCGAGCGCGGCAGCAGCTTTGGCTACGGCGACTTGGTGGTGGACATGCGTTCGCTGCACATCATGAAGCAGCTGGGCTACCCCGTGATTTTCGACGCCACGCACTCTGTGCAGAAGCCCGGTGCGCTGGGCAACGCCACCGGCGGCGACCGAACGTTAGCCCCCGTGCTGGCGCGAGCCGCCGCAGCCGTGGGCATTGCGGGCATATTCTTTGAGGCGCACCCTCAACCCGAAAAAGCCCTCTCCGACGGGGCAAACTCCCTCACCTACGACGGTGCGGCTGAACTTTTGCGGCAAACAGCGCGTATCGACAGCGTGCAGAAAAGCGAGCATTGAGCGGCAAGTAAAACAGCAA
The DNA here is from genome assembly GCA_031290835.1 of Prevotellaceae bacterium. Lineage (GTDB taxonomy): Bacteria > Bacteroidota > Bacteroidia > Bacteroidales > UBA932 > JAITMY01. The sequence continues at coordinate 12,764 of JAISLN010000140.1, read as the reverse complement.
AGTAGAAAAAACATGGAAAACGAAAAAACGGCTATCGAAAGCATAAAAATAGATGCGGTAGAGGTAAAAAATATTGCGCTTGGCGTGATACGGACAGAAGTGCAGTCGCTCACGGCGTGCGAGGCGGCGGTAAACGACGCCTTTGTGCAGGCCGTTGAGGCGGTAGCCAAGTGCCGCGGCCGCGTGGTGGTGGCAGGCATTGGCAAGAGCGGCATTATAGGGCGCAAAATTGCGGCAACGCTTGCCTCCACCGGCACGCCGGCAATATTTGTGCACGCTACCGAAGCCCTGCACGGCGACCTGGGCATGGTAACCGAGCACGACCTCATCCTTGCGCTCTCGTACTCGGGGCATAGCGATGAGCTGAACAAAATACTGCCCATCCTGCGTCAGCGCGGCATCACCATCATTGGGATGAGCAGCAACGCACAGTCGGACTTGGCAAAAAAATCCGGCATACACATCACGCTGCCGCAGCTGCACGAAGCCTGCCCCTACAACCTTGCCCCCACCTCGAGCACCACCGCCATGCTCGGCGTTGGCGACGCGCTGGCTATTTGCCTGATGAAAATCAAAAAATTTGAGCAGGAGCATTTTGCCCTTTTTCACCCCGGCGGGATGCTGGGAAAATTGCTTACCTGCAACGTTGTGGACATTATGCAGAGCGGCGAGCGCAACCCCGTGGTGGCCATTGACGCTACGGTAAAGGATGCGCTGCTGGTAATGACAAAAACCAAGAGCGGCGCCGCAGCCGTGGTAAACAGCGACGGCACGCTTGCCGGATTTTTTACCGACGGCGACCTGCGCCGAAATCTCCAAGAAGACAGCGCATTGCTGCAAAAGAGCATTGCTCAAGTCATGACCACGCAGCCCGTAGTGCTCACCGATAGCATGAAGGCCGTAGAGGCGGCAAAAATTATCAGCCAACGGAGAATAGACAACGCGCCGGTAGTCAACGCCGCCGGAAAAGTGGTGGGCATCGTGGACGAAGGCGACCTGCTGCCATTCATCACTACATAGCTTGCTTCTTGATAAATACCCCCCATTTCTTGCGCTTCCCCTCAAAATGTGGCCACATTTTGCAGCCCCAATATTGTGTTTTGTTAACAAACGCGGCGATAGTATATGAATTTTGGGTTTAGTATTTTTGTACCTTTGCTGCCCCTATTCCAAAAGTAGGGAGCGATAGTTAAAATAATGTCTAACCCATAAAAATCATTCTAAAGATGATAGAAAAACATGACGACGACGCGCAAGATTTGGATCAACCCATTGTTGCTGTCGAAAAAGAATCGGCTCAAGATTTCCAAGATGAAGCCATTGAGCTGCGCGCCAACATTCAGGTAACAAACGCCTCAGCAGACGTAGAAAAGTTTGACTGGGAGGCTTTTGAGAACGAAAAAGACCTGTATGATGCCGACAAAGGAACAATTACCGGAAAGTACGTGGAAACGCTCTCAAAAGTAGGCGCCGGTGAAATTGTAGAAGGAACCATCGTTTCGCTCAACAAGCGCGAAGTGGTCGTAAACATTGGCTATAAAAGCGAAGGCGTTATCAGCATTAACGAATTTCGCTACAACCCCGACTTTAAGGAGGGTGACAAAGTTGAGGTGTACGTAGAAAATACGGAAGATAAGAGAGGACAGCTGCTGCTCTCGCACAAGCAAGCGCGCTCGCTGCGCTCGTGGGACAGGGTGAACGAAGCGCTAAACAACGACGAAATCATCAAAGGATTTATCAAGTGCCGCACTAAGGGCGGTATGATTGTTGACGTATTTGGGATTGAGGCATTCCTGCCCGGCTCGCAAATCGACGTAAAGCCCATCCGCGATTACGACATATTTGTCGGCAAAACAATGGAGTTCAAGGTGGTAAAAATCAACCCCGAATTTCACAACGTGGTGGTGTCGCACAAGGTGCTCATCGAAGCCGAAATTGAGGCGCAAAAGCAGGAAATTATTGCAAAGCTCGAAAAAGGGCAGGTGCTCGAGGGCACTGTGAAAAACATAACCTCCTACGGCGTCTTCATCGACTTGGGCGGCGTGGACGGGCTTATCCACATCACCGACCTGAGCTGGGGGCGCGTGGCGCATCCCGACGAAGTTGTAAAGCTGGATCAAAAGCTCAACGTGGTGATTTTGGACTTTGACGACGCCAAAAAGCGCATCGCTCTTGGGCTGAAGCAGCTGTCGCCCCATCCGTGGGAGTCGCTCAGCGCAGACCTGAAGGTGGGCGACAAGGTTACCGGAAAAGTTGTGGTAATGGCGGACTACGGCGCCTTTGTTGAGGTTGCGCCGGGGGTAGAGGGGCTTATCCACGTGTCGGAAATGTCGTGGTCGCAGCACCTGCGAAGCGCTCAGGAGTTTCTCAAGGTGGGCGACGAGGTGGAAGCCGTTATCCTCACGCTGGACAAGGAAGACCGCAAAATGTCGCTGGGCATCAAGCAGCTGAAACCTGACCCGTGGGAAAGCTTTGAGGAAAAATACCCCGTAGGCTCACACCACAAGTCTAAGGTGCGCAACTTTACCAACTTTGGAGTGTTCGTGGAGATTGAGGAAGGCGTGGATGGCCTGGTGCACATCAGCGACCTGAGCTGGACTAAGAAAGTCAAGCACCCCAACGAGTTTACGCAAATCGGCGCAGAGCTCGAGGTGGTAGTGCTCGAAGTGGATAAGGCAAATCGCCGCCTGAGCCTTGGTCACAAGCAAATTGAAGAAAATCCGTGGGATGTGTTTGAAACAATCTTTACCGTTGACAGCATACACGAGGGCACCATTACCGAAATCATGGAGAAAGGTACGATTGTTGCCTTGCAGTACGGCGTGGAGGGCTTTGTTACGCCCAAGCACCTCGTAAAGCAGGACGGCTCGCCGGCTAAGATTGACGAAAAGTTGCCCTTTAAGGTGATTGAGTTCAACAAAAACTCCAAGCGCATCATCCTGTCGCACAGCAGAACGTATGAAGATTCCAAGCGCGAAAGCGACGAAACCAACCGCAAGGAGGAAGCCGAAACCACCCAAAAAGCCATAAAAAGGGTAAAGGCTTCGCTGGAAAAAACTACCTTGGGTGATATTTCCGGCTTGGCTGCCTTGAAAACGGAAATGGAGAATACCGGACAGAAAAAAGCTGACGAGCTGAAAAATACCGCCGCTCAGGTACCTGCACCGGAAGCTGAAGCTGAAGCAACGCCGGTAGCTGAAGCCGAAGCAACGCCGGTAGCTGAAGCCGAAGCAACACCGGCAGCCGAAGTTGAAGCAACACCGGAAGCTGAAGTTGAAGCAACACCGGAAGCCGAAGCAACCCCGGCAGCTGAAGCCGAAGCAACACCGGAAGCTGAAGTTGAAGCAACACCGGAAGCTGAAGCTGAAGCCGAAGTAAAGCCGGCAGCCGAAGAATAGCTTACAGCTATTTTTCCGAACGAAAAAAATCCCCTGCCTTGTTACAGGCAGGGGATTTTTTCGTTCGGGCAAGTCGCAGATTGCAATGCACCCGATGGCGTTTTGGTATATGCCCCCAAAAACGTTATCTTTGTGAAAGGCTTTGCAGCTAAGCAAACAAACCACTTCACCAACATTATTTATGATACTCATTGCCAATCCCATTTACAACACGGTTTTTAAGCGGCTGATGGAGAACGAGCGGGTAGCGCGCTTTTTCATCAGTACGCTCTTAAACCGTGAAGTAACGTCTGTAAAGATGATGCCGCAGGAGTTTACGTACTACGAGAGAGAAACGGAAGCGGAGGAGCAGCTGACCATTTTGCGGCTTGACTTTATGGCTACCGTCGTTACGTCCACGGGCGAGCGGATAAAGATGCTGATAGAGGTACAAAAAGCCAAGGATGAAACGGATTTGGTGCGGCTTCGCGGGTGCCAATTTGGGGATACATACCGGAAGTTGGAGGTGGAGGACGGCAAAAAAACAACGCTACCCATCATTACCATCTACGTTTTGGACTTTGAGCTGCCCGAAATCCCGACGGCGTGCGTAAAAGTCGGCAGGGTGTACGAGGATTTGGTAAACAACGTTTTCCTAAAGCAGCGGAGCCCTTTCATAGGAAGACCGACGCATGACGCTTACGTAGTACAGCTTAGCCGCATAACGGAGCGCTATCAGACTCCGCTGGACAAGTTGCTAAGCATATTTGAGCAGGCGAACTTCGTTGGCGATACGGAGGCCGTGAAAAACTACAAGTATGATCCGGACGATGCGGACGTGAAAACGATAACTGATATTTTGCACCACGTAGGCACCGATCCTGTTGAGCGGAAAGCGCTTGACATTGAGGTTGAAGCCAACCGCACCTTTGAGGAGTGGCTTGGAAAAAGGTATAATGAACAGCGGACCATTATTCTGGAACAAAACAAAAAGCTCGCTGTACAAGATGCAATGATTGCAGCGCTCGCCGAACAAGAGGAAATGGTTGCAGCGCTCGCCGAACAAGAGGCAGCTATTGCAGCAAAACGTAAAGCGCTCGCCGAAAAAGAGGCAGAGGTAGCAAAATTGCGGGAGCACCTTGCCCGGTTAGAGCGTAAGCAATAGCTGTATTTTGGAAAGTTGGAAAGATGCTCTCCCGCCTTTCTCAATTAAAACGCCCAAAAAGCAATTTTACAACAAATTGCTTCGATACATCTAAAGCCAACGAAAAAGTGAAAAAAGCAGGAAAAACTTGCAGGTGCTTGTAAAGCCTGAATTTTTCATGTAAGTTTGTTGCTTATGAATTTTTCCGTTACCATACTCGGGAGCGGCTCTGCGCTGCCCACCGCCCACCGCTTCCCCTCGTCGCAGCTGGTGAGCATACATGGCGGCCACTACCTTGTAGATTGCGGCGAAGGAGCGCAAATGCAGCTGTGCAGGTACGGCTTGCCGATACTGAAAATTAATAATTTGTTCATAAGCCATTTACACGCCGACCACGTGCTGGGCATTTTTGGCCTGATTTCAACAATGAGCATGCTGGGGCGCAAAGCTCCGCTGCACATTTACGCGCCAAAGGGCATGCAGCAAATGCTGGACAGCCACCTGCGCTACTTTGGAGAGGGGTTGATCTACAGTATTGTGGTGCACGAGCTCAGCTGTGAGCGGAAGGAGGTCATTTTGGAGAACAGGCAGCTGACCGTTGCAGCCTTTCCGCTCTACCACAGAGTGCCAACCTGCGGCTTTTTATTTTGCGAAAAAGTTCCACCGCGCAACATCCGCAAGGAGGCCATAGAAAAGTACCGCCTGCATTTTTCCGCCATTGTAGCCATAAAAAACGGCGGCGACCTTGCGCTACCCGACGGAGAAGTTGTGCCCAACGCGCAGCTCACCTACCTGCCCTACTCGCCGCGATCCTACGCATACTGCGCCGACACCGTTGCCTGCCGCGAGGTGGCGCAGGAGGTACAGGGGGTAAACATGCTCTACCACGAAGCCACCTTTGCCGACGACATGCGCAATTTTGCCGTAGAGAGAGGGCACGCCACTGCCCTGCAAGCCGCGCAGCTGGCCAAGGACGCCAACGTGCAAAAGCTCATCATCGGGCATTTCTCCTCCCGCTACAAAAATGTGGAGGTGCTGGTAAGCGAAGCGCGAAGAGTGTTTGAAAACACTTTCCCGGCCGAAGACGGCAAAGTATTTTTGCCGGAAAGCTCGTAGCGCCTAAGCGCATCGCGGGATTTGGCGGGGATTTTGGCGCGCGCAAGCCTTAGCCGGCGTAAGCCAGCGCTTAGCTCTCCCCCCTCCCCCGCAATGCAGAGTTGGAAATCTCATGCTTTTCGTGTAATTTTGCCCCCGCTTGTACAACGTGGAAAAAGAAATATACCCATGCAAAATATCATTCAGCTCTTGCCCGATAGCGTAGCCAACCAGATTGCCGCAGGCGAGGTGGTGCAGCGCCCCGCCTCTGTGGTGAAAGAATTGGTGGAAAACGCTATCGACGCTGGAGCAACCTCCGTGAGCATTGTAATAAAGGATGCCGGGCGAACGCTGGTGCAGGTGGTGGACAACGGCTGCGGCATGAGCGAAGTGGATGTGCGCCTTGCCTTTGAGCGCCACGCAACCTCCAAAATCCGCGAAGCGATAGACCTCTTCAACCTGCACAGCTTTGGCTTTCGCGGAGAGGCGCTGGCGTCAATTGTTTCCGTTGCCGAGGTGGAGGTGAAAACCCGCACACCCACCGACGACGTCGGAACCCGCTTGGTGGTAAACGGCTCGGAGGTGCAGCGGCAGGAGCCGACGAGCTGCCCGGCGGGAACCTCCATTGCGGTAAAAAACCTGTTTTACAACATTCCTGCCCGCCGAAAATTTCTTAAAAGCGACAACACCGAATTTCGCCACATCGAAAGCGAGCTGAAGCGCCTTGTGCTTTGCCACCCCGAAGTGGCCTTTGCGCTGTGGCGGGACGGCAACCGGGAGCTTGAACTCCCCGCCGCCGCCACGCTCAAGCAGCGAATTGTGGCAACCTTTGCCGGCATTAAGTACGCAAAAAACCTGATTGACGTTGCCGCCAAAACCCAGATTGTGAACCTGCACGGCTTTGTTGCAACTCCCGAGAGCGCAACGAGGGGAGAGCAGGACAAGCAGTTTCTGTTTGTCAACGGGCGATATTTTCAGAGCGGCTACTTTCGCAGCGCAGTGCTGCGAGCCTACGAGCAATTGCTGCCGCAGGGCGTTCACCCCTCGTACTTCATCTACTTCGAAGTTGACCCCGCCAGCATTGACGTGAACATTCACCCCACCAAAACCGAAATAAAGTTTGAGGATGAAAAGGTAATATGGCAAATACTCTACGCCGCCGTGCGCGAATCCATTGGCAAGTACGCGCTGGCGCCCACCCTCAACTTCGAAACTTCGGGAACAATAAACATCCCCATGCTGCGCCGCGACACGGTGGTGAGCGTTCCGCAAATAGCCGTTGACCCCACCTACAACCCGTTCAGGGAGCCGGGCAAAAGAGCGCAAAGCCCGCAAGAGTGGCAAAAAATGTACGACGGCATGGCAAAAGACCATCCGTTCTTTCGTGAGGGAAACGGCGAAGAAAACGGCGGAGAAAGCGAAGAAAACGGAAAAAACCTCATCATCGAATCCCAACTAAACGCCGACGTGGCAGAAAAACCGGAAGCAGAGACAACCGCCTTGCAGGGGAAAATTTTTCAGCTCAAGGCAAAGTACATTCTTACGCCGGTTAAGTCGGGGCTGATGGTGGTAGATCAGGCGCGAGCACACCGGCGCGTGCTCTACGAAGAGCTGCTGCAAAGCATTGAGGGTGAATCGCCGGCGCAAAAGGAGCTCTTTCCGCAGGCGGTGCGCCTCTCATCCGCCGACTACGATTTGCTGCTGAGCGTAGCGGAAGATTTGCTGCGCATGGGGCTGGAGGTGTGCGCCTTTGGCGACAGCACCGTGGTGGTGCAGGCCATGCCCGCCATAGCCCACGAAAAAGCCCCCGGCGAACTCCTGGAGGAGCTGCTGGCAACGCTCAAGCGCGAAGAAAAATCGCTCCGGGAAAACCACCGCCACGCGCTGGCCGCCTCTATGGCGGCCAGCATGGCGATAAGAGCGGGAAAAACGCTGAGCGAAGAAGAAATGCACAACCTCATAGCGCGCCTGCTCTCGTGCGCTTCGCCCGACATCTGCCCAGACGGAAAGCCAACAATGGCCATTGTTGGCGTAGAGGAGCTGGACAGAAAATTCCAAAAGCGAGAGCGAAGCGCCCCAGAAAGTTGAACATAAGCAAAAAAAAATTGAAATGAGAAACCTCCCCCCCGTCGTAAAAAACCTTATCATCATCAACGTTGCGCTCCTGCTGCTCACCACGCTGCTCGAGCGCACAGGCCTTGACCTAGTACGCTACTTAGGCCTCTACTACCCAGCCTCCCTGTACTTCATGCCGCACCAGCTGGTAACGCACATATTCATGCACGGCGGCCTGATGCACCTCTTTTTCAACATGTACGCGCTGTGGATATTCGGCGGTGCGCTTGAGCAAGTGTGGGGCGGCAAGCGATTTCTGCTCTACTACTTTGTAACGGGGCTGGGCGCGGCTGCCCTACACACGTTTGTGAATTGGATAGAAATTTCGCACGTGCAGAGCGCCGCCCAAGCGCTGATGAACACGCTCACCCCCGGCGCCTTTGAGGAGTTTGTCGTAAAGCACTTCAGCAAGCACATCAACCCCGGTGTGCTGGACGCCTTTGTGTCGCAGTGGCTGGCTGCGCCCGGCAGCCCCGCGCTGGCGGCGCAGGCCGAAGAAATGGTGCACGACCTCATCCGCAGCATGATGGACATCCCAACGGTGGGCGCAAGCGGAGCCGTCTTTGGCGTGCTGCTGGCCTTTGGCATGCTCTTCCCCAACACGCAGCTGATGCTCCTCTTTCCGCCCATCCCCATCAAGGCAAAATACTTTGTGGTGGCCTACGGCGTGCTGGAATTGTCGCTCGGCCTAAGCAACCCGGGGAGCAACGTGGCGCACTTTGCCCACGTGGGCGGCATGCTCTTCGGATTTTTGCTCATCAAGTACTGGCGAAAAAAATCGCAGCACTTCTACTAAATCCCGCTCTGCTACCAACGACAGAAATACGGATTGCGCGGGGCGCATTTCAAATTGTCGCGAGAGGTAATGCTGAGGAATTTTTGATGGAAAACATGCCGTCTTCCCCTCTCTTTTGCATCCCGATGGGATTATTCAGAGAGCGACAATTTGAAATGCACCCCGCGAATGTAAAAATTGCGCACAAGCAAAAAATAGCTATCTTTATGTTTTTTATGTGGAATGTTATTGCCGAAAAATAGCTGCCGAATAAATAAGCTGCCGCTCCTGTTGCTTGGCCTTGCGCTTGCCTTGGCGGCAGGCTGTAGCGTCGGCGCAACCTGCCCGCGCTGCGAAGGGGTTGCGCTGGGCACCACCTACGCCGTTGCCTGCAACGGTGCAGATACGCTACAAAACGAGGTGGAGCAGCTCCTGCAGCGCGTGGAAAAATCCCTCTCCGTGTACGATGAAGAATCCGTCATCTCCAAACTCAACTGCAACGAAGACGTGGCGCCGGACAGCTACTTTTTGGAGTGCTTTGAGGTAGCGCAGCAGGTGAGCCGGCAAACCGGCGGAGCATTCGATGCCAGCGCCTCGCCGCTGTTTGCCGCGTGGGGATTTGGCGCGGAGGAGCACAGCTCGCCCCCCGCACAGCGGCAGATTGACAGCCTGAAGCAGCTGTGCGGCATGGACAAATTTTCTGTGTTCAACAACCGCCTCGTAAAATCCGACCCACGCGCCCAGCTCAACGCCAACGCCGTGGCCAAGGGCTACGCGGTGGACGTGGTGGCGAGCTTCCTCGAAAGCCGAGGCATTACCGGATACATGGTGGAGATTGGCGGCGAAGTCCGCTGCGGCGGCGCAAAGCCCAACGGCAGCAAGTGGACGGTGGGTATAGACATGCCCCGTGACGGCAACTTCACCCCGGGCGCAGACATGGCGTGCGCCATAGAAATTTGCCACCGGGCAATAGCCACGTCGGGCAACTACCGCCGCTTCTACGTGAGCGGAAACGAAAAAATTCCGCACACCATCAATCCCGCTACGGGACGCCCTGCGCACAACAGCCTTCTTAGCGCCACCGTTGCCGCCGCCACCTGCGCCGTTGCCGACGCCTACGCCACCGCTTTCATGGTGATGGGCGTGGACAGCGCAAAGGCCTTGCTCAACAGGCATCGAGAGCTGGAGGCGCTTTTGATATTCGCCGAGCAGCAGCAGCTGAAGTATTACGCTACGCCAAATTTTAAAAAATGGCTGATTGAAAATAACATTTAAACCTCATTAAAACAACAAAAAAGATGAAAAAAGCAGCTTTATTCGCGGCAGCGCTGATGGTTTCAGCCACCGCATTTGCGCAAAACATTCAGCTTCCGGCTCCGCAAAAGAGCGGCGGCAAACCCCTCATGGAAGCCCTGTCGCAGCGCAAAAGCGCGCGCGAGTTCGACGCAAAAGAGCTCAGCGACCAAACCCTCTCCAACCTCCTCTGGGCCGCCTACGGATTCAACCGCGACGGCATGCGCACCGCCCCCTCTGCCAACAACAAGCAGGAGTTTGACGTTTACGTAACGCTAAAAAAAGGCCTATACCTCTACAACGCAAAGGACAACGCGCTGGAGCTGGTGAAAAGCGAAGACCTGCGCTCCAAAGCAGGAAAGCAGGGCTTTGTGGGCACAGCGCCGCTCAACCTTGTCTATGTTTACAATACCGCCAAAATGGCGGACGAAAAAATGGCTTACGCCGATTGCGGCTTCATTGCGCAAAACGTTTACCTCTACTGCGCCTCGGAGGGCTTGGCGGCTGTGGTGCGCGGCTTTGTGGACAAGGAAGAGCTCGCCAAGGCAATAGGCTTAAAGCCCGGCTACGCCATCACGCTCTCGCAAACGGTGGGATACCCGAAAAATTAGAGCTTAAAAAATGATTACCTTTGCCAATGAAAAATTTATCATGAAGAAAAAACGGAACGCTATTTTTGAGTATTTTGGGGGAGGCAATGAGAGTTTATCACGGCAGTAATCAGCAAATCCGACAGCCCGATTTGTCAAAAGGGCGCAAGCTGCTCGATTTTGGGAGCGGTTTTTACTTGTCGAACGAAAAAAAATAGGCAGGAAATCGTGCAAAAGCGGCTGTATTGAATGGCTTGATTTTGTACTTGCAAACCGTCAGGGCAGCGCTCCGGACATAGCCGAGCAGTACGACATAGCTGTAGGCCCAACGGCAAACGACCGAACTATTTTAGCTATTGACCAGTATATGGCAGGGGCATTTGACCATTTGCCAAACCCTAAAGAATTTGTTGTTCAGCTGTTTCAGCCGCAAAAATTGGCGACGCAATACCTATTTGCCACCGAAAAAAGTTTAAAGTCTCTCCACTACATTGAAAGCTATACGCTATGGATACGCATTTGAAAGCCACCCTGACAACAATGCTCGTAGGCCTTATCGTTGAGCGCAATGGGCTGTCGGAGCAGGAGGCGATAAGGGCCTTTTATACGTCAAAAATTGCCCGTAAATTAAGCGACGAGCGCGCTTTGTTGCACCTAGCGCCCTATTTTCTCTATGAACTTTGGAGCGACGAAAGAACGCTCGGCGACTATCGCAAATCACCTTACGCAACGGCATTACTATGAAAAAAATATCGAATCAATCGGAATTGTTTATTTTTTTGCTCGAAAAATATGCCGCCTACAAATCCCTGTCCGCAAGCGAGGTGCTAAAGCAGTGGGACGCCAGCGGCTTGACCGATTATATCAACGCCATGTACGAGCAATACCATACCGAACGGCTCGAAAACGCTTTTGAGGACATTGACAGGAAACAGCTTCTACAAAGAGGAAATTGTGAATTGTGAACCGAGCAAGGCAACTTCGCGAACACCTACGGGCTATTGGAGATAAGGGGTGCGCCATATTTTTCTATTGATAATTGATACTATTTCCTGCCGGAGAAGCGAAGCGGCGCTCGGCGAAGCCAATGCCGCGAAGCGCGGTGCATCCAATCTAAAAATGCTGACAATAGGCGCAAAACGGATTTTCGCCATTGGCAGCTTAGGATAAAGTGTTCAAGCAAAATGATAAAAGAAGTAATTCTACCCTTTGACAAACCCTACGGCTGGTCGTCGTTTGACGCTATACGCTACGTGCAGCGGGCTATACAGCGCAAAGCGGGCGAAAAAAAGTTCAAAATCGGCCACGCCGGCACGCTCGACCCGCTGGCAACGGGCTTGCTACTCATCTGCATCGGCAGGGCTACCCGGCAGGCAGAGCAGCTGCAAGCCGGACAAAAGGAGTACCTTGCGCACATTTGCCTCGGCGCGGTTACGCCATCCTGCGATTTGGAAACGGAGGTTGCTCAGACGTTCGGCTACCGGCACGTTACAAGAGAGCTCGCGGAGCGGCAGCTGCAGGACATGCTGGGCGAGCAGCTGCAAGCGCCGCCGCAGTTCTCGGCAAAGCAGGTAGGCGGACAGCGAGCCTACGCCTTAGCCCGCAAAGGCGTGGAGGTTGACGTCAAGCCCAGCTTGGTGAGCATCTACAGCGCAGAAGTGCAAGAATTTGATTTACCCTATCTTTCCGTTTTGGTGCGCTGCAGCAAGGGCGCCTACATTCGCTCCTTTGCTCGCGACCTTGGCCGGGCGCTGGGCTGCGGCGCTTACCTATGCGGCTTGCGCCGAACGGCAAGCGGTTGCTTTTCCCTCAAAGACAGCGTGAACGCTGAGCAGCTCTCCCTACTTCCCCCAGAATACTTCTCTACGTTATAAATAGTCAAAATGTCGATAATTACATTAACGAGCGAAACAATATCTTGTTTGGCACGTAGAAAAAGTGTATTTATTTTGCCTTTTAACAAATGAAACCTGATAACTCTACAAACTCTTTTTTATTAATTTATTGATAATGAAGCTCTCACAATACAAATTTGCTCTTTCTCCGGATTTGATAGCCAAATATCCGGCGCCCCACCGCGACGAATCCCGCCTGCTGGTGCTCCATAAAAAAACGGGAAAGGTTGAGCACAAAGTTTTTAAGGACATTTTGGGCTACTTCAACGACGGCGACGCCATAGTGCTCAACAACACCAAGGTCTTCCCCGCAAGGCTTTACGGCAACAAGGAAAAAACCGGAGCTCAGATTGAAATATTCTTGCTGCGCGAGCTCAACCGCGAGCAGCGCCTGTGGGACGTGCTGGTTGACCCCGCCCGCAAAATCCGCATCGGCAACAAGCTCTACTTTGGCAACGACGACCTCGTGGCCGAAGTTAT